>CAZFKW010000382.1:0-949 GCA_964519795.1 uncultured Ramlibacter sp.
GCCTACGCAGGAAGAACTCGACCTGCTGCGTAACGTCGTGGACCCCGACGGCGTCCTGCGCGGGCTGCGCATCACCCGCTGAACCAACAAACACCATGCTGTTTACCGAAGAGCACGAAGAAGTACGCCGCACACTGCGGCGCTTCATTGACAACGAAATCAATCCCCATGTGAGCGAGTGGGAGAAGGCGGGGCGTTTCCCTGCGCACGAACTGTTCAGGAAGATGGGCTCCCTTGGATTCCTCGGTCTCAACAAGCCGCCTGAGTTTGGCGGCTCGGGGCTGGACTACAGCTACGCGTTGATGATGGCTGAAGAACTGGGCGCGATCACCTGCGGCGGCGTCCCGCTGGCCATCGGCGTGCAGACCGACATGGCAACGCCGGCACTCGCACGCTTTGGCTCCGATGAAGTCCGCCGGGAGTTCCTGGCGCCGGCCATTACCGGCGAGCAGGTCGGCTGCATCGGTGTCTCCGAGCCAGGAGCCGGCTCGGACGTTGCGGCCATCAAGACAACGGCCCGCGTCGACGGCGGTGACTGGGTCATCAACGGGGCAAAGATGTGGATCACCAACGGGTGCCAGGCAGACTGGATCTGCCTGCTGGCCAACACCGGCGACGGACCGGTGCACAGGAACAAGTCGCTCATCTGCGTGCCCCTCAAGACGCGCGGAGTCACTGTCTCGCAGCCGCTGGAAAAACTGGGCATGCGCTCCTCGGACACCGCGCAGATCCATTTCGACGATGTGCGTGTGCCGCACCGTAACCTGATTGGCGAAGAGGGCAAGGGTTTCACTTACCAGATGCTCCAGTTCCAGGAAGAACGCCTGTGGGGCGCGGCTGCGTGCCTGAAGGCGCACGAGGCCACCATTGCAGCCACCGTGGAGTACACCCGTACCCGGCGTACTTTCGGCCGGCCCGTGCTGGACAACCAGGTGGTCGCGTTCCGCCT
>CAZFKW010000382.1:992-2978 GCA_964519795.1 uncultured Ramlibacter sp.
GTTGACATACCGCGCGGCGGAAATGTACCTGCAAAGCCAGGACGTGACGCGGCTTGCAACAATGGCCAAGCTCAAGGCAGGACGCCTGGGCCGCGAATTGACAGACGCCTGCCTGCAGTACTGGGGCGGCATGGGCTTCATGGACGAGACTGTGGTCGCGCGTGCTTACCGCGATCACCGCCTGACGTCCATCGGCGGCGGTGCTGACGAGATTATGCTGACTGTGTTGTGCAAAGCCATGGACACTCTGCCCTCTGTAAAGCACTGAAGGAATCCCGAATGAACGCTCCCCTCCATCCTGCCGGCCAGAACGCCGGCCTCACCAGCGAGATGCATGACGGCGGCATCCTGCTCATCACGCTGACGCGGCCCGACAACCTCAACCCGTTCGGCCCCGCCGAGCGTGAGGCTTGGAACGCGATCATGCACGGAATTGAAAGCCTGGCGCAGACTTGCAGGGCGGTGGTCTTTACCGGCACCGGCCGTGCGTTTTCAGCCGGGGGCGACGTATCGCAGTTCGGGGCCATGTTCGGTCACGGGCCCGACCAGGCCTACAAGCACATGCAGCGCTACCAGGAGATGGCGCGATTGGTCTGGCGCCTGCCGGTACCCGTGATCGCAGCCATCAATGGTCTTGCATTGGGCGGCGGCACGGCCATTTCGCTGATGTCCGACCTGCGGGTGGCCAGTGACCAAGCGCGGTTCAATGTCGGGCAGATCAAGCGAGGCTTCGTCCCGGATATCGGCATGACATACCTTCTGCCGCGAATCGTCGGCCTCGGACGCGCGATGGAGATGATGCTTCTGTCTGAGCCCATCGACGCGGCAACCGCGCTGTCCTACGGCCTGGTCAACCGGGTGGTGCCGCCTGACCAGGTTCTGGCGACGGCTATGGCGATGGCCCGCCAGCTGGCTGAGCTGCCTGAGGGCGGCGTGCGCTGGATCAAGCGCGCAACCTATCTCAACATGGACGCCACCTTCGAGCAGGCCCTCAATACCGAAGCCATGGCCGAGGCCATCCTGGCCGGCAATCCCGAGTTCACGCAGGGCCTGGCGGCCTTCAACAGCAAGAAATGAGGCGACTGTGATTCCTGTTGATCCGTTCGAAGATCAACTGGCCTGGGCCGGTCCCGCCGCGCCTGTAGTGGCTGACGAGGCATGGTTCGACCGCTTCTACTTCGACCTGCACGGCCCGGATGGCAAACCGGCTGTCGTTGTGGGTGCCGCGATCTATCCCGGCGCTGACCTGCAGGACGGCTACGTTGTCGCTGTGACTGGCAATGAGCAGCGCAACCTGCGGCTGTCCGGCGAGCTGTCGGCGGCGGAGCCGGGGCGCCTCGGGCCGCTGTCCTGGCAGATCGTCACTCCTTTCAAGGGATGGCGCCTGCAGCTTGGACCCAATCCGCTCGGCGTCGAATTTGACCTGGTCTGGACAGCCCGCGCACCCGCGTGGGCCGTCCATCCGATTGCGATTGCCGCGTCGCCGGGCGCAGAAGGAAAAACCGACTTCAGCCATTTCTTCCAGGGCGGCAACTGGTCAGGCACGCTGACGATCGACGGGCAGACGACGCGCGTTGAAGGCTGGTCAGGCCAGCGCGACCGCTCCCGCGGCTGGCGGCGCGCCCGCGACAGGCTGGGCATGCACCTGTGGATCGCGGCCCAGATGCCGACGTATTCGATCGGCTGCAATTTCAACCTGGACCGGCAGAACCAGCTCAGCCACTTTGATGGCGCGGTATTGGGCGAAGACGGCTCGGCCCGCCCGATACGCAGCATGCGGCATCACATGGAAGTGGACAGCGTCAACCTGCTGCAGTCCGGCAGGGTCATGATCCACACGGAAGACGGCGACAAGTTCGAACTCGCTTTCGAAGGCGTTGCGCCCGGCTTGTATATGGCAGGTGGTGGTTATGGCGGGTGGCACGGCATCAAGCGCGGCCCGCTGTGCGTTGAGCACGAGCGATGGCCGATGGACGGCACCCGCAA
>CAZFKW010000382.1:2988-3803 GCA_964519795.1 uncultured Ramlibacter sp.
GCAACCCCTTGACCCTGCCTCTTGGATTGGTCCAGACGCCCGCACGGTTCATGTGCAACGGGGAAGCGGGACATGGACTGGTGGAACTGGCGCTATCGAGAAGCGCCAATTACCGGTATCGCAGCGACCTAGATTGAAACCCGATTCATTCACCCATGCCCGGAAACCCGGGCGCCATTTTCACAATTAGGAGAGAGACATGAAATCCAGTTCAAAAATCACAACCCCGCGCCGCGCCATCGCAGTGCTCGCCGCCATGCTGCTGGCTGGCGGCTTGGCCGCGCCTGCCGCCCTTGCCCAGAACAAGCCCGACATCATGGTGGGTACCGCCAATTCGCTGACCGGCCCGTTCGCGGTGATTGGCCGGCCAATGGTGGCGGGTGCCAATGCCTACTTCCGGGTGATCAATGACCAGGGCGGCGTGGGTGGCAAGCAACTGCGCCTTGTGGCGCTGGACGACCAGCTCAACCCCGACACCGGCGTAGCCCATGCGCGCAAGCTCGTTGCCGACGGCGCGGTGCTTCTTTTTGCACCGATCTCCAGCGGTGTGTCCGGCGCGCTGCTGCCTGTGCTGGCAGAGTCCAAGGTGCCGATGATCGCATACACCGGCGTCGAGGCCCTAGAGGCTGATCCCAACTACTTCGCTGTTGGCCTGACCACGACACAGACACTCATCATTGCGGCCAACTACGTCAAGTCGGTCGCCAAGGGCGTGCCGAAGGTCGCCTTCCTGACGTTCGAGAGCCCCGCCTCCAACAGCGCGCGCGACCTGGTCGCCAAACAGGCTGAAAAGTGGGGCTGGAAAGTCGTTGAGA
>CAZFKW010000383.1:0-3799 GCA_964519795.1 uncultured Ramlibacter sp.
CGTGCACTGCGGCTTCTGCACCGCCACCTGCCCGACCTACCAGCTGCTCGGCGATGAGCTGGACGGCCCGCGTGGCCGCATTTACCTGATCAAGCAGGTGCTGGAGGGTGAAACGCCCACACGCAAGACCCAGATGCACCTGGACCGGTGCCTGACCTGCCGCAACTGCGAGACCACCTGCCCAAGCGGCGTGCAGTATGGCCATCTGGTGGACATTGGCCGCAAGATCGTCGATGACAAGGTGCCGCGTCCTGCGGGCGAGCGCGCAATGCGCTGGGCCTTGAAGGAGGGTCTTCCTTCGCCGCTGTTCGCGCCCGCCATGAAGATGGGCCAGATGGTGCGCGGCTTCCTGCCGGCGTCCATCAGGTCCAAGGTCCCGCCGAGCCAGAAAGCAGGCGCGCGGCCCGTACGCGAGCATGCACGCAAGGTCCTGATGCTCGAAGGCTGCGTGCAACCGGCCATGATGCCCAACATCAACAGCGCCACGGCGCGGGTGCTCGACGCTGCCGGCATCCAGGCCGTGTCAGTCCCCAAGGCCGGTTGCTGCGGCGCGGTGCGCTTCCACATGAACGACCACGAGGGCGGCAAGGCACAGATGCGCAACAACATCGACGCCTGGTGGCCGCATGTGGACCCGGCTGACGGGGCAGGGGTGGAGACCATCGTCATGAATGCCTCCGGCTGCGGCGTCACGGTCAAGGACTATGGCCACATCCTGCGGGATGACCCGGACTATGCGCACAAGGCAGCCCGCATCAGCGCGATGACAAGGGACCTGAGCGAGTTGCTGCCCAGCATCGCCCAGGCGCTTGCCGGCGCGCGGCCCGGCTTCGCCCCGGGCGCAAACCGGCGCCTGGCCTTCCATCCGCCCTGCACGCTGCAGCATGGCCAGCAGCTGCGCGGTGGCGTGGAGCAGTACCTGGTGGCGCTCGGATTTGATATCCGCATTGCCACCAATGAACCGCACCTGTGCTGTGGTTCGGCCGGCACCTACTCCGTCCTGAACCCGGACATTGCATACCAGCTGCGCGACCGCAAGCTGGAACACCTGGGCGCGCTGGCGCCGGAGACCATCATCTCGGCCAACATCGGCTGCATCACGCACCTGCAAAGCGGCACGCAGACGCCGGTGCGGCACTGGGTGGAGGTACTGGATGATGCGCTGGGTCATGTGGGTCATGGCGCCGGCCCCTCACCGGCCGATGCGCCGGGCAGCGCCGGTACCCGGATGCAAACTTCCTGACACCACTGCTGACACATCAGTGTCAGCAGCTTCTGGCCGGCGCCTGCGCCCAGGGTCCAAAATCTGGTCTCTCCAACCAGCGCGGCCTCATCTCCTGACATGGCTGCCTCACCCGGGAGCCGTCATCATGCGCCGCGCCGACCGCCTGTTCCACATCATCCAGCTCATCCGGGGCCGCCGCCTCACCACGGCCGCCTTCCTGGCCGACCGGATGGAGGTGTCGGAGCGCACCATTTACCGGGATGTGTCGGACCTGCAACGCCAGGGTGTGCCCATCGAGGGTGAAGCCGGCGTGGGCTACCGGCTCGGCGCAGGCTTTGACCTGCCGCCGATGATGTTCACCCAGGAAGAAGCCAAGGCGCTCGTGGCCTCGGTGCGGATTGCCCAGGCCTGGCTGGATCCGGCGCTGGCACGCAATGCGCAGGATGCGCTGGGCAAGATCATGTCGGTGCTGCCTGTCGATGCCCGGGCAGCCGCCGAGAGCCTGGTCGTATTTGCACCGGGCTGGGGCCTGGAGGCGCCCGCGCAACGCACCCTGCAGACCCTGCGCGAGGCGGCGCAGGACCGCTGCAAGCTCTTCATCAACTACCGTGACCTGACCGACAAGACCAGCGAGCGGACCGTTCGCCCCCTCGGCTGCTTCTACTGGGGCAAGGTCTGGACGCTGGCTGCCTGGTGCGAGCAGCGGCAGGACTTCCGCAGCTTCCGGGTGGACCGCGTGACCTATGTGCGCAGGCTCGATGACCGCTTCCGTGACGAGCCGGGCCGCACGCTGGCCGACCACCTGCGTATCGAGGAAGCCCGGATGAAGGAGCACGGCTGGGCGTAAATCCAGGCTGGAGGAGGAGCCGATAAGGAAAAACCCCCGGATTTCGGCCGTTTTATGGGGCTGGGTTTATGGGGTTATGCGGTGCCGTTAACAAGCCAGACATCCTGCATGTGCAAAATGGTCCGCTTCGGGGCCCGTACCCCATACGCAGGCGCCGTCCCCGATTCCCATGCCACTGTCACGCTTGTCCAACGATGTCGCACGCCGGGCGACCCAGCCGGCCCTGATCCACAATTCACGTTTATGCACCTGGGCCCTGGCCGGCGCAGCCGCACTCAGCCTGATCGCCTGCAGTGACCAGAAGCCGCCTGCCGCCGCGCCAGCCCCTCCTCCGGTCGGATTCCTGACGGTGGTCCTGCAGTCGCAGGGGCTGCACACTGAGCTCGCCGGCCGCACCCGCGCCTCGCAAAGCGCGGAAGTCCGGCCCCAGGTGTCGGGCATCGTGCAAAAACGCCTGTTCACCGAAGGATCCACCGTCCGGGCCGGCCAGCCGCTCTACCAGATTGACTCGCGCTCGCTGGAGGCTTCCGTCAAGAGCGCCGAGGCGGCGCTGGCCAGGGCGCAGGCTGCTGCACAGACCGCCCGCGCCAATGCCAGCCGCAATGCCCAACTGGTGAAGATCGACGCCATCAGTCGCCAGGTGTTTGATGAAAGCCAGGCGCAGGTGGCCCAGTCGGCGGCTGACGTCGCGGTGGCGCAGGCGGCGCTGGACAACACACGGATCAACCTGCAATACAGCCGCATCGTCGCGCCCATCAGCGGAAAAATTGACTTGTCTGCCGTGCTGCCGGGTTCGCTGGTGACCGCCAACCAGGCGCAGGCGTTGACCACCATCAGCCAGCTCGATCCCATCCATGTCGACATCACCCAGTCCAGTTCCGAACTGCTGGAGTTGCGGCGGCAGTGGCAGGCCGGGCAGTTCGGCAAGGTCGAGCCTGCGGGCGCCGCCGTGCGGCTGACGCTGGAGGACGGCAGCGCCTACCCGCATCCCGGCAAGCTGCAGTTCACCGGCGCGAACGTCGGCCAGAGTACCGGCGCCATCACCCTGCGCGCAGTGTTTCCCAACCCCGACCGCCTGTTGATGCCCGGCATGTACGTTCGGGCGCGGCTGGCCACGGGTGAATCGAGTGAAGCCATCGTGCTGCCGCAGCAGGCGCTCCAGCGCGACCCGGCCGGCAGGCCCAGCGTGCAGATCATCGATGCCGGGAACAAAATCGAGAAGCGCCCCGTCCGGCTCGGCCAGGCCCTGGGTTCCAGCTGGCTGGTCCTGGAAGGCCTGAAGGCCGGCGACCGCGTCATGGTCGATGGCTTCCAGAAAGCCCGCGTGGGCCAGGTGGTCACGCCCGTGGCGATGCGCCTGGAAGGCAGCCGGGTGGTGGAGGCCGCCCCGGCGCCGGCCGGGCCGGCCCCAGGGGCCTCCGCACCACCCAGGCACTGAGCGCAGCGGCCCAAGGCCGCTTCGAACACCAGGAACCCTTCACGCAGCACCATGGCCTACTTCTTCATCCACCGCCCTGTCTTCGCCTGGGTGCTGTCCATTGTCATCATGCTCGCCGGGGGCATGTCCATCCTCACGCTGCCGCTGGAGCAGTACCCTGACATTGCGCCGCCCCGGGTGTCCCTCAATGCCACCTACACGGGCGCATCGGCGCAGACGGTAGCCGACTCCGTCACCCAGGTGATCGAGCAGCAGCTCAAGGGCATCGACAACGTGCTCTACATGAGTT
>CAZFKW010000384.1:0-3796 GCA_964519795.1 uncultured Ramlibacter sp.
GTCACCACGCAATAGCGCGGGCCGTCGCATGAACCCTGCCTGTACTCGGAGTAGTCCACGCCGCACAGGTCGATGAGCTGCTCGAACTTGCAGGCTTCATGGTCGCGCAACAGCTTGGCGACTTCAAGGTAGTCAGCGGCAGAGACTACCGCCTCCACTTCACCCAGACGGAGGGTCACGCGCCTGGCCTTGTCGCCAAGGACAGCCACAATCGCTTCCTTGAGGGCCTGGGGGTCAACGGCAAAGATCGTCATGGTGGTCCTCAGGCGCGCGCAATGGTCTGGTTGCGGCGGATCTTCTGCTGCAACTGGATGATGCCGTAGAGCAATGCCTCGGCAGTCGGCGGGCAGCCGGGCACGTACACGTCCACCGGCACGATGCGGTCGCAACCGCGAACGACGGAGTAGCTGTAGTGGTAGTAGCCGCCACCATTGGCACAGGAGCCCATGGACAGAACCCAGCGCGGCTCGGGCATCTGGTCATAGACCTTGCGCAGGGCCGGCGCCATCTTGTTGCACAGCGTGCCGGCAACGATCATCACGTCGGACTGGCGCGGGCTCGGGCGGAACAGCATGCCGAAGCGGTCGATGTCGTAGCGCGCCGCGCCGGCGTGCATCATTTCCACGGCGCAGCAGGCCAGGCCGAATGTCATGGGCCAGAGCGAGCCGGTCTTGGCCCAGTTGAGCACGGAATCCACCGTAGTGGTGACCATGCCTTCCTTGAGAATCCCATCAATTGCCATGGCGTGTATCCTTGACGTTGCCGCTTGCCGTTGCCGGCGTCATTCCCAGTCCAGGGCGCCTTTTTTCCACTCGTAGACGAAGCCCACGACGAGGATGCCCAGGAAAACCATCATGGCCCAGAAGCCCGTCGGGCCGATTTCCTTGAGCGCGACGGCCCAAGGGAACAGGAACGCGATTTCGAGGTCGAAAAGAATGAAAAGAATGGCGACGAGGTAGTAGCGCACGTCAAACTTCATGCGCGCGTCTTCAAAAGCCTCAAAGCCGCATTCGTACGGGGAGTTCTTCTCCGAATCAGGGCGATTGGGGCCAAGGATGAAACCAAGCACCTGGGGCAGGACCCCGACACCAATGCCTACCAGGATGAACAGAAAGACAGGAAGGTACTGATCGAGGTTCATCTGGAGGTTCTGATCATCGATGCGTCCGACGTTCTGGAGCCAAACGGTTGACCCCTTCGCCGGCGGACATTTATATCTGGTGCGGTCGGCGAGACTCGAACTCGCACAGCTTTCGCCACTACCCCCTCAAGATAGCGTGTCTACCAATTTCACCACGACCGCGGTTTTTGCCGCCCGGATGGCATGAGGCGCCTCTTGCAGGCTTTTGCTTTCCGGGCAAGCTAGGAGTTTACCCTGAAAAGACCTGCTTCTCTCCACTGAAACAGGTGTTTTTCAATGACGGCTTACTTCGTCGGAATCTGGGCTGCACCCGATGCCGGTGTTGCCACCGGAGCAGGCACAGCCGGGGGTACGTCATTGCTTCCAGCTGCAGGGGCGCTGCCCGGGATCAGGCCTGCACCGGAGGCTGCTGGTGCGGGAACTGGCGCAGTAACCGGCGCACCTTCAAGCACGCTGCCCGAGCCTGCAGGCCGGAGGTTGCCAAAATAGGCCAGTGCCAGCGTGCATACGAAAAAGATCGTTGCCAGAACGCCGGTTGAACGGGACAGGAAGTTGGCGCTGCCGCTGGCGCCGAACAGGCTGCCCGAGCCACCGCTGCCGAAGGCCGCGCCCATGTCGGCGCCCTTGCCATGCTGGACCAGGATCAGCCCGATCATCGCCAGCGCCGTAAGCATCTGGACTGCAAGAATGATGGTAAGAAGAGCACTCATTCACTAACTCCTGAATTGGTAACCTGGGACAGCCCGGTCTGGTGGGCTGCAGCAATAATTGTCAAAAAATCCGGAGCCTTCAGCGAAGCACCGCCGATCAACCCGCCGTCAATATCGGCTTGCGCCAGCAACTGGGCCGCATTTGCCGCATTCATGCTGCCGCCGTAGAGGATCCTCACCCGGTCTTCGTGCGTGGTAGCCGCATGCAGTTGCGCGCGCAGGACCGCGTGGACCTCCTGAGCCTGTTCCGGCGACGCCGTCTTGCCTGTGCCTATGGCCCATACAGGCTCATATGCAACCACGATCTCGGTAATGCAATGCCCCACGAGATGGATCACGGCCGCAAGTTGCCGCTTCACGACCTCGACGGTATGGCCACCCTCGCGCTCGGCAAGCGTTTCTCCGACGCAGACGATTGGCGTGATGCCCTGTGCGAGGGCGCCTTTGGCCTTTTCTGCGACCTGGGCATCCGTCTCGCCGTGGTATTGGCGCCGCTCGGAGTGCCCCACGATGGCGTAGCGCACGCCGAATTCCTTGAGCATGGAAGCCGACTGCTCGCCGGTAAAGGCGCCCTGCGAATGCGCAGACACGTCCTGCGCTCCGAGCGCGATGGGCGTACCCGCCAGCATTGGCTGCAGCTGTGCCAGGTACGGCGCGGGGACGCAAACAGCAATGTCGCAGCCAGGCGTACCCATACCGGCAAGCAGTGCCCGCACCAGCGCCTCATTGGCAGCCAGGCTGCCATTCATCTTCCAGTTGCCGGCGATCAGCTTCGTCATCCTGTTCACCATGTCAGCACGATCTTGCCAATGTGCTTGTTCGACTCCATGAGCGCGTGCGCCACTGGACCACCATTTTCCGCAGCGGCAAACGTGCTGTGAATGACGGGCTTGATCGCCCCGCCCTCGATCAGCGGCCAGATATGCGCCTTGAGGGCCTGCGCAATGGCAGCCTTGAAAGCCACCGGACGCGGCCGCAAGGTTGAGCCGCCAATCTGCAGGCGCCTGCGCAGTACGAGGCCGGCGTTGAACTCACTCTTCGCCCCTCCCTGCATGGCAATGATGGCCAGGCGGCCGTCTTCGGCAAGACACTCGATCTCGCGGGCGACATAGCTGCCGGCCACCATGTCAAGAATGACGTCCACGCCCTTGCCACCAGTCAGCTTCTTCGCCTGTTCGGAAAAATCGCCGGTCTTGTAGTTGATGGCATGGTCGGCACCGAGGGCCAGGCAAGCCGCGCACTTCTCATCGCTTCCCGCCGTCACGATGACCGAGGCGCCCATGGCCTTGGCCATCTGGATGGCCGTGACACCAATGCCGCTGGAGCCGCCCTGGATCAGCAGCGTCTCGCCCTTTTGCAGGCGGGCGCGGTCGAACACATTGCTCCAGACAGTGAAAAAGGTCTCGGGCAGCGAGGCTGCCTCGATATCGCTGAGCCCCCTGGGGACAGGCAGGCACTGCGCAACGGGTGCCACACACAGCTCGGCGTAACCACCGCCGGCCACCAGCGCACAGACATGGTCGCCGATGCCCAGGCCCGCTTCTGCCATGGCCTGGGTGTCGCCTGCGATGATCTCGCCGGCCACTTCCAGCCCCGGGATGTCCGAGGCGCCTGGCGGCACTGGGTAGTTGCCCGTGCGCTGCAGCACATCGGGGCGGTTCACCCCGCTGGCTGACACGCGGATGAGCAACTCGCCCGCACCCGCGACGGGTTCAGGACGCTCGGCCAGACGAAGGACGTCCGGCGCGCCGTAGGAGGAAATCTCGATGGCTCTCATGAAATGCCGTGCTTTCCGCGCCGGGACACCGGATCAGTTGTTCTGGTCGTGAGACACAGGCGCGGGGCGGTCCAGCAAGGCCTTCATGGACAGCTTGACGCGGCCCTTTTCGTCGGTTTCCAGCACCTTGACCTTGACGATCTGGCCTTCGGTCAGGTAGTCGCCCAC
>CAZFKW010000385.1:0-2020 GCA_964519795.1 uncultured Ramlibacter sp.
CGGATGGCGTGATGACACTGCCTGCTTACCGGCCGGCATTGTCCAAGTCACTCGTCCGCAGGAACCCACGCCGCAGCGCGCTTGCCCAGGTAAGCCGCCATCCCTTCACGGCCCTCTTCGCTGTTGAAAAGCCGCTCTGACAACTCGGCCGCCCAGGCCGAGGCGTCGCGGTATGACATCTGCGGCACCTGGTTCAGCACCTGCTTGGTCGCGGCGATGGCCTCCGGCCCGCCGTGCAGCAGGTCGTGCAGCACCTGCCCGACCTCGGCATCCAGTCCCGCGCGCGGCACGGCGGTGTTGATGAGCCCGAGCCGCACGGCTTCAGCGGCGTCAAACCGCCTGCCGCGCAGGAAGGCCGCACGGGCTTCGGCCTCGCGCATCCTGGGCAGGCAGAGTACAGAGATCATGGCCGGCGACACACCCAGGCGCACCTCGGTAAAGCCGAACTTGATGTCGTCTGCAGCCACGGAAATATCCATGGCTGCCGCAAGCCCCATGCCCCCTGCGACACAGTGGCCGGCCAGCCTGCCAACATACGGCTTGGCCGAACTGCGAAAATGCGCGAACAGTTCGCTGGCGGTGGCTCGCCTGGTGGGTGGTGCATCGGCCGCCGGTTCAGCCGCAGACATCTGGCGCAGGTCTGCCCCGGCGCAGAATACCGGACCTTCGTTCGTCAGCACAATCACCCTGACGGCCGGGTCGGCCTCCGCTGCGTCCATGGCCTCCAGCAATTCGCCGACGAGCTGCATGCTGAGCGCGTTGCGGTTGTTCACGTCGGCAAGGGTGAGAGTCAACACCCCGCGCCTGAATGCGGATTTGACGAGAGTCATGTGGCCTCCGTGTTGTGGAGCAGTTCGAGCGGAAGATCGACCTCACGCGCGCGCAGCCACTCGCCCAGGCTCTTGGCCTGCGCATCCTGCCGCGTGGAAGCCGCCACACCTTCCTGCAACAGGCCGTGGATGACGAAGTTGAGGGCGTTGATGCGGGGGAACTCGAAGCGGTCCACGCGCAGGCCGCGGATCTCCGGCAACAGGTCCCGCAAACGCTCCACCGTAAGAAAGCCCGCAAGCCACGGCCAGGCGGCCTTGCTGCGCACAAACACTCCCAGGTTGGCATTGCCGCCCTTGTCGCCTGAGCGGGCGCCTACGAGCCGGCCGATGGGTATCCGCGTGCGTTCGCCCCCCACCTCAGTGGCAGCTCCGGCGTCCTCCCGGGAGCGCGGCACGCCTGCCTGTCGGGGCGCTGCCACACTTTGCGCAGGCGCCACGGAGCTTACCGTCACAGGGGCCTCGCCCAGCAGGCAAACCTGCTGAGGCACCAGTTCGCTGCTGATGGACGCGGCGCTATACACGCCGTACGGCCGCGCTTCCTTGCCAGCGTCAGCACTCATGCTGAAGAAGCCGGGAATGGTGGCCAGTGCCATTTCGATGGCGGCGTCAAAGACGGGGCGGCCGACCCTGGCTTCGTCCTTGTCCCTGAATGTCATCTTCCAGATGGCCACGGCTTCTTCATTGCTGGCCGGGTCGGCCTTGTCGCTGCGGATGACTTGCGAGGTCACGCTTGCATAGTCCTCCGGCTTGAAGGGGCAGGCGCGCCAGAAGGCCTTGTCCAGCAACTGCGCCTTGGCTTCGACATCGAGCCCCACAAGTGCAACGGCCAGTTCGTTGCGCCAGCCGCCCATCTCGTTCAGTGCGACTTTCAGCGTCGCAGGCGGCGGCTCGCCAGTGCATCCGTGGATACGCACCCGGTCGGGCGCCAGCTGCTCCAGGCAGATGTTGTCAAAGCGCGCCGTCACGTCCGGCCCGAGGTAGGCGGGTCCACCAATCTCGTAGAGGAGCTGCGAGGTCACCGTGCCGATGGAGACTTCGCCCCCCGTGCCATCGTGCTTGCCGATCACGCATGAACCGTCAGCATGCACCTCGGCCCACGGAAAACCGGCGCGCTCAAGGCCCTGCACCTCCGTGAAGAACGAGTAGTTGCCGCCGGTCGCCTGCGTGCCGCATTCAATCACATGGCCCGC
>CAZFKW010000385.1:2030-3785 GCA_964519795.1 uncultured Ramlibacter sp.
TGTTCCAGCTCACGCTGTCGGTGGCCGCCTTGCCGGCCAGTGCGTCCCAGTCGTCACGCTGCCAGCCGTGGTGCCAGGCGGCCGGACCGCAGACGATGGCGGCGTCGGTGGTGCGGCCGGTCACCACGATGTCAGCACCCTGGTGCAACGCCTCCACAATGCCCCAGCACCCCAGGTAGGCATTGGCACTGATGAAGCGGGCGCGGTCCTGCAGGGGCCGGCCGGTTTCAAAGTGAGCAATCTTCCCGCCCAGTGCCTCAAGGCGCGGCAGCAGGTCATCGCCCGACACACAGGCAATCCGGGGCTTCAGGCCCAGCCGCGCGGCAAGCTCTGCCAGCGCCACGGCGCAGCCCTGCGGGTTGAGACCGCCGGCATTCGACACCACCTTGATGCCCTTGTCCAGGCAGGCGCCCATCACCTGCTCCATCTGCACCACAAAGCTGTCCGCATAGCCCTTGCCGGGCCGCCTGGCCTTGATGCGGGCCAGGATGAGCATGGTGAGTTCAGCCAGCCAGTCGCCGGTGAGCACGTCGATGTGGCCGCCCTCGACCATCTCCCGGGCGGCGGAGAGCCTGTCGCCAAAGAAGCCTGAACAGTTTGCGATCTTGATGGGGCGTGACATGGGCGGTGAAAGCAGGTTCACAGCAACGGCCTCAACAGGCCCGTTGACGGCGCTACCGGATCATACCCATCGCCCGCAGGCCTGCGCCCGGAATGCCCCGACAATATCCGGCAAGGAGACAGCCACGCATGATTTGGGACGAGCACAACGTGCGCACAGTGATTCTGGCCCAGGCAGTCGAAACGCAGGACAGGGACCGCCAGTTGGTCACGCAGCGCGAGTTGGACGACGCCGGCGCAACGGCCGTGGCCGCAGCCCGTGCGCGAGGTATTGCCCGGCCCGGGGTTGCCGACATCGTGGTGGAGCGGGCGCAGGCCATGGTGGCGGCAGCAGCCGCGCGCAACCGCGTGGTGGGCGCGATAGCTACAACCCCGGGATGGCTCAGGGCGCTGCCCATTGCATTGCCCCTGCTGGGCTTCGTGCTGGGTTTTTCCAGCGACCGCATCGTGAACCCGCACCGGGTGGACTTGCTCTCGCCACCGCTGCTGGCCATTATTGGCTGGAACCTTGTCATCTACCTCCATATGGCTGCCCGGGCGGTTCTGGCACCGGGCCAACCCGCGCCGCTGTTCCTCGCGGCGCGCCAGTGGCTGCGCGAACTGCGGGACAAGCGGCGAGGACTCGGCTTCAACGTCGCGTCCAGCTTTTACACGGATTGGCACGCGGTCAGCACGGCGCTGGCCGGCAGCAGGGTCGCCAGGGTCCTGCACCTGTGCGCAGCGGCATGGGCTGCGGGTTTTGCACTGTCGCTGCTGGCGCGCGGGCTGATCGCCCGCTACCAGTTCGGCTGGGAGAGCACCTTCCTGACGGCGGAGCATGTGCACGGCATTGTCTCTGCCATGTTCTGGCCGCTCACGGCCATCTTCGGGCTGGCGCCCTTCACGCTGCAAGACATCCGCGCCGCGCAGGACTTTCCCGCAACGGGTGACGCGGGCGGCAGCTGGGTGCTCATGTATGCAGGGCTGCTGGCCCTGGTGGTGGTGACTCCGCGTCTTGTGCTGGCGGGATGGGCGCGCTGGCGCGAGCACACGCTGGGGCGGCAACTGGCCATTGACCTGGACGCTCCTTACTTCCTGCAGCTCAAGGAGTTGCTGTGGGGTGAGATGCGCGTGGTGCTGTTGTTTGGCTCGCAG
>CAZFKW010000386.1:0-577 GCA_964519795.1 uncultured Ramlibacter sp.
CCTACGCCACCTGGTGGATCCGCCAGGCCATCACCCGCTCGATTGCCGACCAGGCCCGCACCATCCGGATCCCGGTGCACATGATCGAGACGATCAACAAGATGAACCGCATTTCGCGCCAGCACCTGCAGGAGTTCGGCTTCGAGCCTGACGCCGGCATCCTGGCCGCCAAGATGGAAATCCCGGAAGACAAGATCCGCAAGATCATGAAGATCGCCAAGGAGCCGATCTCCATGGAAACGCCGATCGGCGACGACGACGATTCGCACCTGGGCGACTTCATCGAGGACACCAACAACGTGGCCCCGGTCGACGCCGCCATGCAGGCCGGCCTGCGCGACGTCGTCAAGGACATCCTCGACAGCTTGACGCCGCGCGAAGCCAAGGTGCTGCGCATGCGCTTCGGCATCGAGATGAGCACGGACCACACGCTGGAAGAAGTCGGCAAGCAGTTCGACGTGACCCGCGAGCGCATCCGCCAGATAGAAGCCAAGGCCCTGCGCAAGCTCAAGCACCCGAGCCGCTCGGACAAGCTGCGCAGCTTCATCGACACGCTGTAGGAAACAAAGGGGCTTCG
>CAZFKW010000386.1:587-3767 GCA_964519795.1 uncultured Ramlibacter sp.
CCCTTTTTCAATGGTTCGCCGAGGTGGCCTCAGGCAGGAGGCCCGGACCCTGCGCCAAACACGGCGGTGGCTTCAAGCCCGGGCCCGGCATTGCGCAAGCTGAAGCTTCCGCCGTGCGCCTGCACCACCAGCCGGCACAGGTGCAGGCCAAGACCGACACCGCCAGTCGCACGTTCGCGCGAGGCATCAGGGCGATAGAAGGGTTCTGACAAATGAGGCAGGGCGGCGGCGTCAACACCGGGTCCGTGGTCGCGCACGGTCAGCCGGATACCCTCGCCTGACCGGGCCAGTGACAGCTGCGGGGGCCGGGGCGCGCCGGCACTGTGCCGCAGCGCGTTGTCCAGCAGGTTCCGCACCAGCAGACGCATTCGCGTTCGGTCCAGCGCCAGCACCGGCAGATCCGGTGCAATGTCCTTGCTCACATTCGGGGCAAATTCCTGCGTCAGGGCCAGCGAGTCCAGTGCCTCCAGCGCCAGTGCGCCCAGATCCGTCGGCTCCAGGTGCAGGGCCGCATGTCCCTGCACCAGCCTTTCGCTTTCCAGCAAGTCCGCAACCAGGTCGCGCATCTCGCCCAGGTCGCGCAGCAGCGACTGGCGCTGGGCCTGCACGTCGGCAGTTTCGGGCAACAACTCCGTGTTGATTCGCGCTCGCGTCAGCGGGCTGCGCAGTTCATGGCTGATCGCCAGCAGCAGGCCGCGCTTGGCCTCCAGCATCTTGTGGATGCTGGAGGCCATGGTGTTGACACCACCCGCCAGCTGGCCCAGCTCATCACTGCGGCGAACGGGGATAGGGGTGGCGAAGTCGCCGGTTCCAAAGCGTTCTGCCCCGGCGCGGATGTCATCCAGGGGCCGCAAGAGGTGACGCACGTACTTGTAGGCAAAAGCGGTCAGCATCAGCAGCACGGCCAGCGTGATCCAGCCCACGAGGCGCGGCTTGTTGTGCCAGACCTGCATGCTGATGCCCAGCTGGATGCGATGGCCGTCCGCAGTGGTCCGCTGCAGCAGCGGCAGGTCGCTGTCGTCACCAAAGCGTCGCTCGCGCCAGCTGCCCCCGTCCATGTCCGGCTCGGACTGCCAGTTGATCACCGGCCCTGATATGCGCACGCTGACCGGGAGCCTGCGCGTCAAGGCCTCTGCACGCTCGACGCTGGGCGGGGAACCAACTTCCGCCACCAGCCGGTCCACATAATCTGCCACCAGCGGCCGCGCTGCATCGCGCCAGCCTGCACTCAGCGCCTTCTGCATGCCGAACAGAAAAGTTGCCGTCATCGCCAGTGCCAGCAACAGGAACAGCGCCACCAACCGCAGGCGCAGCGAATGGCTCATGGCCCGACGGGCACGCTGGTGCCAGCGGCCCTGCCTGTGCTCACACCCGTCCTCTTTCCAGCGTTTGCGCGGGCTTTCAGGCACGGGCCACCGCCAGCGAGTAGCCCGCGTTGCGCAGGGTCTTGATGCAGTCCAGAGGCTCCAGCTTCTTGCGCAGGCGGCTCACGACGATGTCCACAGCGCGCGTGTACAGCTCGGCCTCATGGCCGCGCAGCTGGTTGAGGATGTCGTCACGGCTGAACACCCTGCCCGGTTCGCGGGCCAGCAGGTGCAGCAGTTCGAACTCGGTGCCGGTCAGCTCCACAGCCTGCCCCTGTCGCAGCACCGTGCGTGTGGCCGGGTCAATGACGAGTCCGTCGAACACCAGGCCGTTGGCCGCTGGCCTGGCCGCACCACGCCGCCGCAGGACCGTCTGCACACGTGCCACGAGTTCGCGCGGCTCAAACGGCTTGGGCAGGTAATCATCCGCACCAAGTTCGAGTCCCACCACTCGGTCCATCACATCCCCCCGGGCGGTCAGCATGATGACCGGCAGATCACTGTCCTTGCGGATGGTCCGGCACAGCTCGAAGCCGTCCATCTCGGGCAGCATCACGTCAAGGATGGCTGCATCAAAGCCACCCTTGCGCAACAGGGCCAGGCCCGCACTCGGGCGCGTGGCATGGTCCAGCTGCAACTCGAAGCGCGCAAAATACGCGGCCAGCGGCGCGCCGAGTTGCCCGTCGTCGTCAATCAGCAGAATGCGGGGCATGAGCCGGATTGTCCCACCGGCCGCGGTGCCGCGCGATGATCTGCCGCAGCCTGCGCTGCCGGGGCGGCGGCAGCCGGTCAAAGCTGTCCGCCGCCGCCATGACCGACTGCAGCGCCCCCGGCAGTACGCGCGGCTGGCGCTCCAGCAGCCCCTGCGCATGCTCCCGGTCGAAGCGCGAACCCCAGACCATTGCCAGCAGTTCCGCGTGCGGATCGGGGGTGCTCGCCAGCAATGCGTCGCCCTGGGCGCGCACGCTGGCAAAGAGGTGGTGAACCGATGTCATGGCACTCTCCGGCCAGGGGCAGCTGGTATCAGCCCCTGCGCCAGCCGCTGCGGCGCTGCATGAAGTCGCGTACCTTCTGCTGCTGCGCCGGGTTCAGACTGTCGTAGAAGTCGGCGGCAGCGGTGATGACTTCAGGGCTTTTGGCATTGAGCGCCGCCGTCTTGCTGCTGACGAGGCTCTGCGCGCGGGTTCGGTCGAACTTGTCGCCGGAGACCAGCGCCTGTACTTCAGCACGCGGGTCTGTCGCCTGCCCGACCAGTGCGGCACGCTGCTCCTGCAGCTTGTCGGCCAGGACGTTCAGCCGCGCCTTCTGGTCGGCGGTCAAGTCGAGCTTGCTGCTGACCCGCTCGATCATCTTGCCGCGGAACTTGGCAGATTCCCCGGCATTGGCCTGCCAGCCCCGGCTCTCGCTTTGGTGGCCGCATGCACTCAGGCCGCCGAGTACGATGGTGGCGCCAAAGATGCCATAAAGGGTACGTTTGATCCAGGGTCGCATGGGAAGGTCCTTTTGAGTCGTTGTGTTGAACAAGGACTTGATCTTCCCTCTGCGGTCGCGCCGGTTCATCTCGGAGCGGTTTCGGTTTGTTTCGTTTTATGTCGGCGTAGCGGTCGCCCGTCACGGTATTGCGGTTGACCAGCTTCTCCACCCTGGCCATCAGGTCAGCCGGCAGCGTGACCTGCGCCGCACCCAGGTCGTCCATCAGGTGATCCACGCTGGTGGTGCCAGGAATCGCAATGATGTGGGGCGCCTTGTGCAGCAGCCACGCAAGTGCCAGCTGCGCGGGTGAGCAACCAGCCTCCTGTGCCAACGCGTTGAAGGG
>CAZFKW010000387.1:0-3761 GCA_964519795.1 uncultured Ramlibacter sp.
CGTCGTCAGTCTCGCTGGTCTTGTCGACGGGGTTCGCATACCAGGCATCAGTGCCTGTGGTGGCTTTGGCGTTCATCTGGGGCTCCTTCGTGATTTGAAAACGGGCATAAAAAAACCGCCGGGGATTCCGGCGGTTCTGGGAGTTCGGTGCGCTACTTTTCAGGTACGTACAGGCCTCTCAACCGCCGGGGTCGAAAACCAGAAGTAACCAAAAAAATAAAAACGCGCTGTTTGCATGGATCGAAATGTAGCACAGAACATTTCAAGCGCGGCTGACGCCGCTTCAGCCTCGTAATTTGTCCCACCAGTTGCGGGCGCGCTGGAGGCGCGGGTCGTCGAGTTTCCCGAGGCCCGACTCCTGCTGCTCCTGGCCGCGCCACTGGTCGTAGATGTCGATCATCAGCATGCCTTCGCCCAGCGTGCGCCAGGCGATGAGTTCGAAGTCGGCGGCAACAATGCCCTCCATCTTCCTGCCCTTGCCCTGCAGCAGCCACTGGCCTATCAACACGCGGAAGTTGTTGAGGGCCTGCAGGTAGGACGCATACTCATACAACCCGCGCCAGGCCGGGCTGAGCGCAATGATCATCCCGCGGTGCTCACGCAGGATGGTCAGGAGGTCCATCAGCAGGGGTGCGATGTAGGCGCGGTCGGTGTTGAGCTTCAGGCCCGCGACGATGGCCTCGATGTGCGAGGCCAGCGCGCTCATGCTCTCGCCCACCTGCTGGGCCTCCTCGTCGGCCACTGCCGAACGCAGGAACTGGCTCAGGTCGCCGAACGTGTTGATGCTCGGCAGCAGCGTTGAAGGGTCGATCGGTAATCTTGATGCCATGCCGCCCTTTCCTTTGAAAGTGCCCTATGCCGTTCCGCCGACGGTCAGGCCGTCAATGCGCAACGTGGGCTGACCCACGCCCACCGGAACGCTTTGCCCTTCCTTGCCGCAAGTGCCGACACCGCTGTCGAGCTTCATGTCGTCGCCGATCATGGTCACGCGGGTCAGGGCATCGGGCCCGTTGCCCACGATGGTGGCGCCTTTGACGGGGTAGAGGATCTTGCCGTTTTCCACCCAGAAGGCTTCGCTCGCGGAGAACACGAACTTGCCCGAGGTGATGTCCACCTGCCCGCCGCCGAAATTGCTGGCATACAGGCCCTTCTTGATGCTGGCGATGATTTCCGCAGGCGCCTTGTCGCCGCCAAGCATGTAGGTGTTGGTCATGCGCGGCATCGGGATGTGCGCGTAGCTCTCGCGCCGGCCGTTGCCGGTGGGCTTGACGCCCATCAGGCGGGCATTCATGGAGTCCTGGATATAGCCTTTCAGGATGCCGTCCTCGATCAGCACATTGCGCTGCGAGGCATTGCCCTCGTCGTCCACATTGAGCGAGCCGCGCCGGTCGGCAATGGTGCCGTCGTCGAGCACCGTCACGCCCTTGGCCGCCACGCGCTGGCCGATCCGGCCGCTGAAGGCGCTTGAGCCCTTGCGGTTGAAATCACCTTCCAGCCCGTGGCCGATGGCCTCATGCAGCAGGATGCCGGGCCAGCCCGGGCCAAGCACCACGGTCATCTCGCCGGCGGGCGCAGGCCGCGCCTCCAGATTGGTCAGGGCGGCCTTGACCGCTTCATTCACATACTCTGTGATCCGGCCCTCGTCGAAGTAGGCCAGGCCGAACCGCCCGCCACCACCGGCCGAGCCCATTTCACGGCGGCCGTTCTGCTCGGCTATCACGGTGACCGACAGGCGCACCAGGGGCCGCACGTCTGCTGCCAGCGTGCCGTCGGCACGCGCCACCATGACCACGTCGTACTCGCTGGCCAGGCCCGCCATGACCTGGGCCACACGCGGATCCTTCGCACGGGCCAGCTGTTCCACATGGCCCAGCAGGGCAATCTTGGCCGCGCTGTCCAGGGAGGCAATCGGGTCCAGGCCGCTATAGAGCGAGCGGCTGGAGGCGACCCGGGGGGTAGGCACCTTGGCCTTGCGCGACTGCGACGCGGCAGAAATGGAACGCACGGTGCGCGCCGCGTCCAGCAGGGACGCCTCCGAGATGTCGTCGGAGTAGGCAAACGCTGTTTTCTCGCCGCTCACCGCCCGAACGCCCACGCCCTGGTCGATGCTGAAGGACCCCGTCTTGACGATGCCCTCTTCCAGGCTCCAGCCCTCGCTGCGGGTGTACTGGAAGTACAGGTCGGCATCGTCCACCTTGTGCGCGGTGATTTCGGACAATGCGCGGGACAGGTGGTTCTCGTCCAGGCCGAAGGGCTCCAGCAGCAGGCTGCGGGCAATGGCAAGGCGTTCAATCGTGGGTTCGCGGGAGATCATTGGGGCATTTTAGGCTTGGGGCGCAGGTCAGGGGCGGCCCGGCTGCGATGCCCCTTTGGTGGAACCCGCCCCTGCAGGCACGATCCCGGCAAGACGCCAGGATTCAGCCTGCAGGCGGCTTGCGCAGCAGCTTGAACAGCGCGGCATCGTCTTCTGCGCCAAAGCCAGCCTCATGCGCCCGGGAAAAAACCCGTGCTGCATGCGCGCCAAGAGGCCCCTCAAAACCGGCAGAGACCGCCGCCTGCACGGCCAGCCGCGTGTCCTTCTCCAGCAGGGTTACATGGGCCCGGGGCGCGTAGTCTCCCACGAGAGCCCGGCGCATCCGGTCAGACCCGATCCAACTCTGGCCACTGGACTGCTCGATCACATCCAGCACCATGGCCGGGTCCAGGCCCAGGGTCTCGGCCATGGCCAGGGCCTCGGCAGCACCTGCCAGGTTGATACCGGCCAGCAGGTTGTTCACGAGCTTGGTGCGGGCGCCGTCACCCATTCGCGTACCCACCCGGAACAATTTGCACGAGAGGGCTGAAAGCAGGCTGTGCTGCCGGGCAAAGACGTCGTCTGCGCAGGCGACCATCAGGCTCATGGAACCGTCGCGGGCCCGCGCAGGACCGCCGGACATCGGAGCGTCCACCACATGCAGTCCCATGGCGGACAGCCGTGCCGCCAGGGACTCAACGTCCTGCGGGGAGATGGTGGGGCACAGCAGCACGGCGGCGCCGGCAGGCAGGCCGGCCGCCGCACCGCCGGCGCCAAACAGCACGTCAGCCGATTGCGCTGCATCCACGACACAAACGATCAAGGCATCAGCATTGGCAGCGGCGTCCACAGGCCTGGCGCAACCCAGCGCTCCCCGGGACGCCAGGGCCTGGACCCTGGCTGCATCAATGTCACAGACCTGCACCGTCCAGCCCTTGTCCAGCAGGTTGGCGGCCATGCCGCCGCCCATGTTGCCGACCCCGACGATGCCGACAGTTCCGGTCATGCGGCCCACATCACGACTGCACCAGCCGCCTGGACTTGGAGATGGACATCAATATTCCCAGCCCCATCCCCAGCGTGACCATGGCCGTGCCGCCGTAGCTGATGAAGGGAAGCGGCACGCCCACCACCGGCAGGATGCCGCTGACCATGCCCATGTTCACGAAGGCATAGGTGAAGAAAATCATGGTGATGGCGCCCGCCAGCAGCCGCGAGAACAAGGTGGGCGCCTCCAGCGCAATGGCCAGCCCCCGCAGGATAAGGAAGATAAAGGCGCCAATCAGGAACAGGTTGCCCAGCAGGCCGAACTCCTCGGAGAACGCGGCAAAGATGAAGTCGGTCGTCCGCTCGGGTATGAACTCCAGGTGGGTCTGGGTGCCCTGCATGAAACCCTTGCCCAGCATGCCGCCAGAGCCGATGGCGATCATGCCCTGGATGATGTGGAAGCCCTTGCCCAGCGGGTCCT
>CAZFKW010000388.1:0-3760 GCA_964519795.1 uncultured Ramlibacter sp.
CCTTGGGCGCCTTCCACCGGGCTCAGGGCGCCGGTGAAGAGCGGCGTCAGGTAGCCGCCCAGCGCCAGCAGAAGAATGCCGGCAGCCGCGACGATAAGGGCAACGAGACGGTAGGGATTATTGCGAGAGGGGCGCATGGTGAACCGCAGAAATCATATCGCTAGAAGCTGCCTGCGGGCGGGCAGCAGGGGCGCTTAGGCGCCTTTAATCCATCTGGATCAGGAAGTGGCGGTAGGCCTCAATATCATCCAGCACCAGGCCCGCGCCGCGGGCCACGCAGGTGAGCGGGTCGTCCGCCACCCAGCAGCGCAGACGCAGCTCGTCGCTGAGGCGCTCGGAGAGGCCTTGCAGTAGGGCGCCGCCGCCACACATGCACACGCCGTTGTCCATCACATCGCCCACCATTTCGGGCGGCACGTCGTCCAGGGCTTCTTTCACGGCCTGGATGATCTGATCCACCGGCCCGCTGAGCGCCTCGCGAATTTCGATCGAAGAGATCTCCAGCGTTTCGGGCAGCCCGGTCACCAAGTTGCGGCCGCGCACCGTAGTGGTCTTCTCTTCTTTGAGGGGGAAGGCCGAGCCGATCTTGATCTTGACCTGCTCGGCGGCGCGCTCGCCGATGAGGATGTTGTACTTGTTGCGGATGTACTGCACGATGGCCTGGTCGAGCTCGTCGCCGGCGATGCGCAAGCTGCGGTTGGCCACTACTGAACCGAGCGAGAACACGGTCACCTCAGAGGTGCCGCCGCCAATATCGAGCACCACGCTGCCGCCCACCTGGTTGATGGGCAGGCCAACGGCGAGGGCGGACGCGGTAGGCTCTTCGATGAGGTAGACCTCGCGGGCGCCGGCCAGCAGGGCGGCGTCGTTCACGGCGCGCTTTTCGACTTCGGTGACGCCGGTGGGCACGCCCACGACGACGCGCGGGCGGGGCAGAGGCACGATGCTCTGCTCGTGGGCCTTGCCGATGAAGTGAGCCAGCATGGCTTCGGTAATCTCAAACTCGGAGATCACGCCATCCCGCAGCGGGCGGATGACTACGACGTTCTTGGGGGCGCGGCCAGCCATCTCTTTGGCTACCTGGCCGACGGCGGCCTTGTCGCCCACCATGATGGGGATGCGGGATTTCTTCTCGACCGCGACCCAGGAGGGTTCATTGATCACAATACCCTTGCCGCGCACGAATACAAGGGTATTGGCAGTGCCCAGGTCAATGCCAATATCCAGCGAGAAGAAGCCAAGGATCCAGTTGAGGGGGTTAAAGGCCATAGGCACCCCGTGGGCAGGCCAATGCAAAGCACCCTGCCGTAGCAGGGTGGGGGTATTGTGAGGGCGACAACTTCTTCATTATGTGTAAGCAGTGCGTGAACTGACTGCAGGACCTTGCAGAAAAATCAAGTGATTTTACCATGCAGGCGGGAGACAGCCGTTCACCTGACTGGCAACCGTTCACCCGGCTTGAACAATTGGCTTGTTATGCTAGGTATAATCATGCCTACTTGAGATAAGTCTGAGGTGAAAACGAGCCGATACCTAAAAAACACGATCGAGGGAACAGCGCACGGCCCGGCAGTTGTGGCCTAAAACCACGGCCGGGTGACGAGGTTGAGTTGGGTTCTTGCGCAAGCTCACGAACGGTGAAACTGTTCGTGGCTTGCGCGGGCGAATGCAAAAAGCGCATTCGCCTTGCCTCACGGCAAAGATAAGTGGCCTTGCGGCCATGAAAATCGAATACAGGTGCAGTTTGGCGTTTTTTGCAAACTGCATTAGTAACAGCGCCGCAACGAAGTTGCCGGTGCAGTTGCGTAGATCAGCGGATGCCACTCCGGGAGACCCGCCCCCGAATTTCCCTCCAAAATAGAAGCTGGCGCACAACGCCGCGTGGGTAACCATGCGGACAAACGCCCCAGCAGCGGCCTATAGACAATTGTTGGAGGATTCTGTCCATGTGTGGAATTGTTGGTTATATCGGCCCGCGGGATGCGACGCCGATCATTTTGAACGGGTTGAAGCGCCTGGAATACCGCGGCTACGACTCAGCCGGCATTGCCGTGCTTGAGGATGAGCACATCGAGATCCGTCGGGATGCGGGCAAGCTGGACCGCCTGTTCAGCACGGTGGCCGAGCAGCCCCTGCACGGCCAGCTGGGCATCGGCCACACCCGTTGGGCCACCCACGGTGAACCCAACGTACGCAATGCCCACCCGCACACCAGCGCCTCGGGTGAAGTGGTGCTGGTACACAACGGCATCGTAGAGAACTACCTTGCGCTGCGTGAGGAGTTGGAAGCCGAGGGGGTTGAGTTCAAGTCTGACACCGACACCGAAGTCATTGTGCAGCTGGTGGACCGCTTCATGGCCAAGGATGGCAACCTGGAGGACGCCGCCCGCCAGGTGCTGCGCATGATCCGCGGCCATCACGGCATCGTACTGTTCAGCTCGCGCCAGCCAGACCGGATCGTGGCGGCCCGCATGGGCAACGCCGGCGGCGTGGTGGTGGGCTTTGGCAAGGATGAGATGTTCATCTCATCTGACCTGCCGGCCATCCTGGAACATACGCGTGAAGTCGTGTTTCTGGAGTCTGGCCAGATGGCCGTGGTGACGCGCGAGGGCATGCGCCTGAGCAACCTGCAGGGTGAAACCCTGGAGCCGCATGTGGATGTTATCTTCTGGGATCCTGTAGCGGCTGAGAAGGGCGAATATCGCCACTTCATGCAGAAGGAAATTCACGAACAAGTGCGTTCGTTGACTGACACCATCTCAGGCCGGGTGGATTTTGAGACTGGGCGAATCATGCTGCCTGACCTCAAGCTTAATGAGAAGTTCGTCAAGGATCTGGAGAAGATCTACATCATTGCCTGCGGCACGGCTGGCTACGCCGGGCAAATTGGCGCCAAGTACATTGAGCGCATCGCCAAGATCCCGGTGGAGTTTGATATTGCCTCCGAGTTCCGTTACCGCGACCCGCTGATCACCGACAAGATGGCCGTGCTGGCCATCAGCCAGTCAGGCGAGACAGCCGACACGCTGGCCGCCATGGCGGAGGGCCGCAAACGCGGCGCAACGCTGTGGGCCAACATCAACATGATCGGCTCGCAGGCCATGCGTATTGCGGATGGCTACATTTCCATGCAGACCGGGCCGGAGATCGGCGTGGCCTCCACCAAGGCGTACACCGCGCCGATCGTCAATCTATACATGCTGGCCATTTTGCTGGGCGAACTGCGCGGCACGCTGGATGACAACACCCGCCGCGCCCTGGTGGCGGAGCTCAGCCATGTGCCTGAATGGGTATCGGCCTGCCTGGAGCGCGAAGCCGAAGTAGAAGAAGTGGCCAAGGCCATTAAGGACATCACGCATTGTCTGTATCTGGGCCGCGGCATCAACACCTCTACCGCGTACGAAGGCGCCCTCAAGCTGAAAGAACTCTCGTATATCCATGCAGAGGGCTACCCGGCCGGCGAGATGAAACACGGCCCGATCGCTCTGGTGGATGAGGATATGCCCGTGATCGTGGTGGCCCCGCAGGATGACCTGTACGAGAAGATGATCAGCCAGATCGAGCAGGCCAAGGCGCGCGGTGGCAAAGTGGTGGCGGTGGCTACGGTGGGCGATACCCTCATCCCGACCCTGGCCGACCATGTGCTGTGGATCCCCGAAGCGCCGTGGATGCTCTCACCCGTTGTGACTGTCCTGCCGCTGCAAATGCTGGCGTATCACATCGCCACCATCCGCGGGTTGGATGTAGATCAACCAAGAAA
>CAZFKW010000389.1:0-3736 GCA_964519795.1 uncultured Ramlibacter sp.
TCGCCGCGACGGACCCGGGCCACGCCGTCAACCCGCAGCAGATCGAGGCCCAGGTGGAAGGCTCGTTTGCCTACGGCCTCTCGGCCGCACTGTATGGCGAGATCACGGTGAAAGACGGGCGCGTGGAGCAGGAGAACTTCAGCACCTACCCGGTCGTGACCATGAGCGTCATGCCACCGGTGGAGACCGTACTGGTGCCATCGGGTGGCTTCTGGGGTGGTGTGGGTGAGCCGACGATTGCGGTGGCTGCGCCTGCGGTGCTGAACGCCATCTTTGCGGCAACGGGCAAACGCATCCGCGATTTGCCGCTGAAGAACCACAGCCTCAAGAAGGCATGACGGCACGGGCGGTCGTCGTTGGGGCGCTGCTGCTGGCCTTGCAGGCCGGCCATGCGCAAAGCCAGACGACTGCCCCCATCACGCCTTCAACGCCGTCACCGCCCTCACCGCCACCATTGGCGGTGACCGGCGACGCCATCGAACAACCGCTGACCCCCACCCCCGGCGACCCCACCCGCGGCCGCGCCATAGTCGCCAATCGCCAGCTCGGCCTCTGCCTGCTATGCCACACCGGCCCCATCCCTGAAGAGCGCTTCCAGGGCACCCTCGCCCCCGACCTCTCCGGAGCAGGCACCCGCTGGACCGCAGGCCAGCTGCGCCTGCGCATTGCCGACCCGCTGCGCATCAACCCCGAGTCCATCATGCCCGCCTACTACCGCACCGACCACCTCACGCGCGTCGGCCCGGCCTGGCGCGGCAAGACCCTGCTGACGCCGCAACAAATAGAAGACGTCGTCGCCTGGCTGCAAACCCTGCGAAACTGAATGTGATGACCCAGCACGCCCACCCTCACGCCCACCCCCGCACCCACCTGCAAGCCCAGGCACTCACCCGCCGCGCCCTGCTCGCCCAGGGCGGCGGCATTGCGGGCTGGCTGTGGGTGGGCGACGCACTCGCGCAGCACGCCACGCCAGGCACAGCCGCCACAAGCGCCCTGCCCGACACATTGGCAGCAGCCGTCAACACCTTCACCAACGGCGCCCCCGTCAAACAAGGCCGCGTGAAGCTGGACATCGCCAACCTGGTCGACAACGGCAACTCCGTGCCCACCACCGTCACCGTCGACAGCCCCATGACCGCCGCCGACCACGTGACGGCCATCGCAGTGTTCAACGAGCGCAACCCGCAGCGCGAAGTGTTCAAGGCGCAGCTCGGCCCGCTGGCCGGCAAGGCAGAGGTGTCCACCCGCATCCGCCTGGCCACCACCCAAAAGCTCATCGCCGTGGCGCGCATGAGCGACGGCAGCTACTGGCAGCACACGGTCGACGTCATCGTGACCCTGGCCGCCTGCATTGAAGAACCCGCCTGAAGCACCCACCTGAAGCACCTACCTGAAAAAGCCCGCGCAAGATGGCCCGCACCCTCCTCACCGTCCCCCCCACTGCCCGGCGCGGCGACGTCGTCGAGGTCAAGGCCCTGATCGCCCACCCCATGGAAACCGGCTACCGCCCCGACGACAGCGGCAAGCTCCTGCTGCGCAACATCATCCGGCGCTTTGCCTGCAGGTACAACGGCGAGCTGGTGTTCAGCGCCGAGCTGTACCCCGCCATCTCCGCCAACCCCTACCTCGCCTTCCACGTGCGCGCCACAGAGACAGCGCCCCTCACCTTCACCTGGGAAGGCGACAACGGCTTCGCGCAAACAGAAACCGTCATGCTCAACGTAGCATGACCAAGCCGACGCCCCCCTCTTCCCCCCTCTCCCTCCGGGAGAGGGCCGGGGTGAGGGCAACAGCCCTGGCACTAGCAGTCGCCGCAGCAACCCTAACAGCAACACCCCCCCAAGCCCAACCCACACCCCCAGACCCCCGCCGCTCAGGCTTCCAGGACATGAGCCCCGCCACCCAGGCCATGCAGCGCGACGACACCGCCAACCCCGCCATGCTCTGGGTCAAAGAAGGCGAAGCCCTCTGGCAACGCCCCGCAGGCGCCGCCAACAAAGCCTGCATCACCTGCCACGCCCAGGCCGCCAGCAGCATGCGCGGCGTAGCCGCCCGCTACCCCGCATGGAGCACAACCCAAGGCAAGCCCATCACCCTGTCCCAACGCATCAACCAGTGCCGCCAACAGCACCAGCAAGCCGCGCCCCAAAAGCCGGAAAGCGAAGAAGCCCTGAGCCTGGAAGCCTACGTGGCCCACCAGTCACGTGGCATGCCCATCACCCCACCCACCGACCCGCGCCTGGCCGAAGCCCGCGAACGCGGCGAAAAACTCTGGAACCAGCGCATAGGCCAGGTCAACCTCTCCTGCGCCCAATGCCACGACGCCCGCGCCGGCCAGCGCCTGGCCGGCAGCGTCATCCCGCAAGGGCATGCCACAGGCTACCCGCTCTACCGCCTGGAGTGGCAAGGCGTCGGCTCGCTGGAGCGGCGGATACGCGGGTGCATGACGGGGGTCCGGGCGGAGGCGTATGCGTTTGATTCGCGGGAGTTGGGGGAATTGCAGGTGTATTTGGCGGAGCGAGCGGCCGGGATGGGGATGGAGTCGCCTGGCGTCAGGCCGTAGTTCTTTTTGCTACTCACATGGGGCTACACCCTCCCGGATGGCCTTAAGCGAAATCACCGCCTGCGCAAAGACCACCAGGTTCCACAAGTTAGTAACGTAATATTCGGTGACTGGGGAGTTTCATGCAACTGAACAACGACACTGAGCGCCGAATAGCAGTTTTGGTGGACTGCGACAACACTACGCCTGCCATTCTGGAATACGCCCTGCGCGTAGTGGCGCAATTTGGCCGGGTGGTGCTGCGCCGCGGGTATGGAAACCATGCAACGCTAGCCAACAAATGGCGAGATGCCCTCGTTCGACTTGCTTTCACCCCTTGCCTTCAATACCAATACGCTCCAGGCAAAAACTCCTCGGACATCGCATTGGCCATCGATGCAATGGAGGCGATGTTCGATGACCGGGCGGACACTTATTGCCTGGTCACGAGCGATTCCGACTTTTCCTACCTGTGTCGCAAGCTTCGGGAAAGAAACACTACGATCTACATCGTGGGGGAAGCCAAGACGCCCGACGCGCTGCGCAATGCAAGCGATCAGTTCTTCGAGTGGCAAGAGCCAGCGGTCCCCGCAGCTTCGCATGAGGTACTTGCACAGAGCGAACCGAAACTCGCGATGTCCAAATCCGAGTTGCCGAAGCCCGTTCCGAAGCGGCGCCCAAAGTTTGTGATCGAAGCGGTTGACCTGCTTACGGGTGATACACCTGAAGGCAAAGTCACGCTGGGGCCATTAGGTGCCTATCTAAAACGCACTGATCCCGCGTTCTCACCCCAAACCTATGGGCACTCTGGCTTGCTCGATATGGTCAAGACCTACGATCTGCTCGTCGCAACTCAAGAACCTGGAGGGCACTGGTCAGTACGGCTCGCGCCAAAACCTGATCCGGAAGCTGGGCACCTGGCTACGGACGCCGTCGATCATTGAACGCCACAATAGACTCATGCTGTCCGTCATCACCAATATTTTCATGTTCGCGGGCGGCGAATGATGGTGAATCCACAAATTGCGGAATATCTTGAGCGTTTGGTCGATGAGGTCAGCGAATTGCAGAGCAAACTTGTGCTCTTAATAGGGTCGCCAAATGCTGGTAAATCGGCATTGCTGTATTCACTCGCGAGAAGAAGTGGCCCCGTTTGTTTGAACAGCTTTCCCCGATTTATAAGTGGACTCCGGG
>CAZFKW010000390.1:0-1299 GCA_964519795.1 uncultured Ramlibacter sp.
GCAGCATATCAGCCGCGAACTTTGACAACGCCATGTGAATGACCTGCGTTTCGTTCACGTCCAGCTCTTTGGCAAGGGCCTTTACCGTTCCCCGGGTCACGCCAAACTGCGTGTCCCTGGAGCGGAACTTAACCAACAGGTTTTCACTTGCGACTGTCATGTTGATAACCTCGATATGTATATAAACAATATATACGATTCCAGGATCTGATTCAACCTGTCCGATCAGCTCTCACGCGGAATCACCGCCAGAAGGTCCGTGACCCCAATATCCACCCCGAACTGCGACAACAGTGTCGTGGCCTGCCCCCGGTGGTGCGTCTGGTGGTTGAAAAAGTGCGTGACCAGCGCACCAAGATTGCGGGCTTGCGCCTGGCCGGCCGTGTTGGAGTAATGCAGCGTGGCGCCCAGCTGTTCGGGCGTGACCTTGGCTGCGTAGGTGGCTATCAGCGCGTCCATCCGTTCCCGGTAAGCCCGCAGGTCCGTCAGCGAGTTGGCAACGCGGTGAGTGAGCGATGGCGGGTGCGGGAAGGCTTCAAGCGCCTCCCTCAACCATTCACTTCCGGCTTGCTGTGCAAACCGGTGAAGCCAGATCGTGTCCGCTGCGGCAATGTGGTTCAGGGTGTCAAACAGCGAGCCAAAGAAGGCGCCCTTGTTTTCAAATAGTTTCTCCTCGGACAACGTGGCGGCCATGTCGTACAGGCGCTGGTTCATCCAGCGGTTGTACTCGGCCATCAGGACGCAGGTGGCAGGCGTGCTCATGTCTTTCGCTCGGGTGGGGTCAATAACGGTTGCCAGTGTAGCGGGCGTCCCAAGCCTCGGGAATGGTCCGGCCGTCCCCCACCTTGTACGCTGCACCGCCGTCTGACAAGCCCAGGACGTCCTGCGCCCACAGGCCCACCGTCTGCCAGATGAGCGAGCCCGGGTCAGACTGGCGGTCCTTGCTGGACTGGCGGTGGGGGTGGATGTGCGTCACCTTTCCGCCGTTGGCCTTGACCGTGTCCACAATCCATTGCACTGCGGCTTTCGCAGCGTCGGCCTGGGCCGTGGGCATGTCCATCGGTCGCCTCGGCGTGGTCTGGTTCCTGGGCTGCCAGAGCGTTTCGGGCCGGTCTTCGATGCCGGCGAACCAGCCGTCGATTTCAATGCCGACGCTGGACCGGTTGAAGGCGCCGGCATGGTTGCAGACCTCGGTCAGGTCATAGAGCTGGATGACCTTGCCCGCCCGGGTAATGCAGAAATGGATCGGCACACTGTGCCATGACGAGGGTTTCTCGCCAAACCTTGCGGCCGTCTGGT
>CAZFKW010000390.1:1328-3736 GCA_964519795.1 uncultured Ramlibacter sp.
GCAGGACGATGGCGGTGACTTTTGGCCAGGCGCGGTAAGGCATGGATACCGACCGCCCTGCATGGGGGTGCCTGGACCGCTCGTCGATGACGCCTGTGCTGGCGGCACCGCCCTGACCCAAAGCCTGGAACGCTGTGCCCAGTGCCGCAGCGCCGGCGGGCGTGATCGACCTGGGCGGCTCGTCCGACGGGATGCGAAGGCCCTGCGACACCATAAAGGCGCCGTAGGCAGACAGCGTTTCATCGCCCAGCGCCCCATCGGCGCCGAAGCGCGGCAGGGAATGGCCCAGTGCAATGAGTTGCCGCTGTGCCATGGCGACGCAGGGGGCCCGGGAGCCCTTGTTCAAGGGGGATGGGATCGGCATGACGGGCTCCTCTGGAATACCTGGTCCAGATGGGGATTCTTTCCGTCGGTGCGCGTCGTGACCATCGTCCAGATGGCTGCTTGAAAAAGGCCGGCTTGAGTGGCAGGCGGTTAACTGCCCGCTGCATTCGTTTCGTCATCCGGCAAACCCGGCCTGCCCGCGAACCGGGGCGAGGCGGGCGCTTCAGCCGCCGGGACTACGGCGGCAGCGGCGCGAACGACGAGTGATGGTCAATGATCAGCCACTGGCCCTCCGAGCGCCTGTAGGTGAAGCTGAACCTGGCCGCGAACTCCCGACTGCCTCCACTGATCGTCAGCGTTAGCGTGAACGGGCCGGCGCACACGGCAACATCGCCGAATTGCCTGACCACCGGGTCCTGCAGCTGGATGCTGGCATCGGGCGCGGTCTCGAACGTCCGCTCGAAATAGTCGCGCACGCCGGCAGGGGTGGTCGTCAGTGTTGGTGACGTCGTACCCCAGAAGACAGCCTCGGGGTCATAGAGGGCACAGAGCGTTTCAACGTTGTGCTCGTTGAAGGCGCAGACCCAGGCTTGCGCGGCGCTGGCTGGGGTGATGTCAGTGGCAGTATTGGTCATAGTTGGTCCAGACTGATTTGCAGCACCCCCGGCCGCCCGCCCGCTGCTCAATGCTGCGTGACGACGATCGGCTCGCCCCGTGTGATGATCATGGTGTGCTCATACTGCGCCGACAGGTTGCCCCGCACGCCGACCAGGGTCCAGCCGTCGTCCATTTCGGTTACGACGCGGCTCTTGGTGGAGAGGAAGGGCTCGATCGTGATGACCATGCCTTCCTGCAGGATGCGCTTGTCCATCGCGTCAAAGTATCCGGCTATGTGCTCGGGCTCTTCATGCAGTGCGCGGCCCACGCCGTGGCTGCCCAGGTTCTCGATGATCTTGAAGCCGTAGGCCTTGGCCGTGCGCTGGATGGCAGCGCCAATGCCGTTGACGGGCTGGCCGGCTCGGGCCTGCTTCATGGCCTGGGCCAGGGCCGTACGCGTCGCGTGGCACAGGCGCGTTTTCCGGGGGTTGGTCGGGGGCACGACCCGTGTCCCGCCGGTATCGGCAAAGTAGCCGCCCAGCTCTGCGGACACATCGACATTCAGGAAGTCGCCGGCGCGTATCACCCGGTCGCCCGGGATGCCGTGTGCGGCTTCCTCGTTGACGCTGATGCACGTCGCGCCGGGAAAGTTGTAAGTGAGTTGGGGCGCTGATCGTGCGCCATGCTTTTCAAGCAGTTGCGCGCCCAGCGAGTCCAGCTCGCGCGTCGTCATTCCGGGTTCCGCTGCGTCAAGCATTTCCTGAAGTACGTACGAGACGATCTTGCCTATGCGTTTGAGGGCGACGACATCGCCTTCGGTTTCTATGGTCATGGGGTTCCTGATGGAGTACGGCGGATTATCCGGGAATGGCCTCAAGGGCATGCAGCCGTGAGACCCTACAAAAATAATTGGAATCTGACCCCAATTATTTCTGGAACAGCGCGAGGGTGTCGGGGCTGAACGCACCTTCTATTTCAAGCATCCGCATCTTGGTCTGGGCGCCGCCGCTGGCGGAGAAGCCGCCGGTCTTGCCATTGGCTGCCAATATACGGTGGCACGGGACGATGGGGGCGAAGGGGTTGTGGCCGAGGGCCTGGCCAACGGCGCGGGCGGCGCCGGGCTCGCCGAGGCGTGCTGCCACTTCGCCATAGGTCAGCATCGAGCCGGGCGGGATGCGGCGGGACAGTTCGAGGACGCGGCGATTGAAGTGGGGGACGTCGCTCATGTCGAGAGGGACGTCGCAGAGATCGTCGTGCGTGCCGGTCAGCAAGGCCTGGACCCGCTGGATGATGGCCCGCACATAGGCGGGCGGCGGCGATTCGGGCACCCCGGGGAAACGCCGCTGCATGCGCGCCCGGCTCCCGGCTTCATCGCCTTCCGGCAACTGCACCCCGACCAGCGATGCGTGAGCCCAGGCCATGCCGCAGTGGCCGATGGCGGTGGGGAACAGTGCGAAGCCCAGTGCGGACGCCATGGTGTGACCCTG
>CAZFKW010000391.1:0-3723 GCA_964519795.1 uncultured Ramlibacter sp.
GAGCAGAGGACTCATAATCCTTTGGTCGTTGGTTCAAGTCCAACACGGCCTACCACGTCGAACCCCGCGGACTTTTAATCCGTTTCGAGACGAAGGAGTCGAACAGGCTGCTGGCGCGGATTGCGGAGCAACGGCCGCCTGGGCCCCTGCTATAACCATCCCGTGTCCGCTAGACGCGTCGGCCACTAGTCGCTGTAACCCTCTTCATTCGCTGATGCGCTGACGTAAGGAGCGTGACTGTGATGCAGTGACAGCCAATGCGGCCATCCTCAAATATGCTTGGGGGCATCCATGCGCTCGTGGAGGATGCGAACCACTGTCACCATGTCTTGCCCGATGCGGAAATACACCACATGGCTTTCGATCGCCTTGCGTCGGTAGCCTGGACGGATGTGATCGCAAGCCGGCGCGGACAACGGTGCCTGCGCCAACGCTTCGAAACAAGCCGTCAAACGGTCGATGTAATGTTCAGCCTGGGTGACGTTCCAGCGCTGGGCCGTGTAACGCCAGATGTCTTCCAGATCCTGCACCGCCGCCGGTGTCAGACTCAGTTCAGCCATGCGTAGCCCGCATCCTTTGCTTGAACGCTTGAACGTCGAAAACTTGAGGATCGCCACTGTTTTCGCCGTCAATCAGGGCGGCGCGAACGGATTCCAATTGCCCCATGCGCTCCTGCTCGCGGCGGATCAGGTCGCGGATGTACTCGCTGTCGTTGGTGTAGTGACCCGCCTGAATCTGAGCCTTGACCCAGTGGTCTTGCTGGTCGGTGAGGGTGATGGTTTTACGCACGGTGGACATGGGCCTTACTCCGCAGGAGGGGTAAGACATCATACTATTGGTGCGCTAAGTTCAAAGTAGTTGCGCATTCGAGTCCTTGATGAGCCCTTACTTGGGGGCACCCTATACTTGCCCTGTCGCGCTGAGTAAGGCGCGACCAGGATTGGCGTCCTGACGGCTGTTACCTAAAACCCGAACTTGCATTTCATGCAGGTTCCGCATCTGTGCCCCCTGTTTTCAGGTGGCCCGGATGGGGAGACGCGAGTCTCGCCGTTTACTGGTAACAGTCGTCGGTACGCCAACCTAGCCGGGCCACCGCCATTCTTCTTGAGTGGCGGTGGATATCCAGACCACCAGAGGCTCCATCCATGACGACCATCACCAGCCGCCCAAAACTAGCGGTACTCATCGACGCGGAAAACGCCCGCGCTGCGCATGCGCCCAAGCTCATGCAGATCATTGGCCAGTACGGCCAGCCCATCATCCAGCGCGCGTATGGCGACTGGACCACGACGCAGCTCACGCCGTGGAAGAACCTGCTGAATGTCTTGTCCATCCGCCCCTTCCAGCAGTTCCGCTATGCGCGACGCAAGAACTCGTCTGACGCGGCGCTGATCATGGACGCGATGGAGCTGCTCTACACCCGTAGCGACATCGAGGGCTTCTGCATCGTGTCGTCCGACAGCGACTACATCGGCCTGGCCTCGCGCATCCGCGAGCGGGGGCTGCTGGCCTATGGCTTTGGCGACCGCACGACGATGCGGGCGTTTGTGGTGGCCTGTGACGAGTTTGTGTTCCTGGATGAGACCAGTCCGGCGGCAGGCCAGCCGCCCGCCTGATGTGCTGACGACCCTGACTTGTCGCAACAGGCTGCTGGGGGCGGCCGTTGATTCAGACCGACGTGCCTGAGTGCGCCTTTTGTGCAGGGAAAACAACAAAGCGGCCCGCAGGCCGCTTTAGCTTTCTTGTTGCAGCACCGGCTTACTGCCGCGGTTCACCGCGTGCATTGACCGGGATGGTCCGGCCGGCGGGCGGCGTGGCCATCTGCACGCTGTGTTCGGTGCCACGGTAGTTGTACGTCACGTCATAGTAGGCGGGCGTCGGGTTGGCCACGTTTTCGCAGCGCTGCACGTCCCGCGCTGGCTGTACCGGCGCGGTATTGCCACCGTAGTTCTTGCCCACCTGGTTGCCTGCATAGGCGCCGGCACCGGCACCTACCACTGTGGCAATCTGCTTGCCGCTGCCGCCGCCGACCTGGTGGCCCAGGATGCCGCCGATCAGGCCGCCAAGCACCATGCCGCCCACACTATTGCCCTGCGGTGCCGGCTCGACTGCAGCCTGGCGCTCGACCCAGCAGCGCTGGTTCGGCGGACCGACGACTGCGCGCACGGATGTGATCGGTGCTTCATAGGTGCGCTCGTTGGCACGCCGGCGCCAGTTGTTGGCTGGTGCGGGTGTCGGGTCCGGCATTTCGTAGTTTGTGTTGCGGAGATTGCCCGCCGGACGCACAGACGACACGCGGTTGTTGAAGCCCATGGTACGCAGCGATTCGTAACTGCCAGGACGCAGCACAACGCATCGGCCCTGGAAGCGGATGTTCTCGCACACCAGCCAGCGGCCCTTGTCGACCACGACGGACGAAGCGGCGTCGTTGTAGCCAACACGGGTGAAGTCAGGCACAGCCTTCTGCGCTGCGAAGACGCGGCCGCGATAGCCCTCGGCTTCATAAAAATTGATCTGGGCCATTGCATGGCCGGAGGCGAGCAGGACGCCAATGGTGAGCGCGCGCCTGGTGAATGTGTTCATGAAATCTCCTTGTTGTGTTTCATGAGTCCATTGTTTCCAGAATGCGGCACAAAGCTGTAGGCGGCCATCCCGCTGCGGGGCAGGATGGCGGCCCGGATGGGGCGTTTTCCCATTCCCGGGTGGTGCCAGCCCGGTCAGTCGATGCGGATCGCTTGAGGTCGATCACTACCTTGTAGTTTGCCTGGCCGCCCATCATTGCGTTCAGGATGGGCGGGCCGCCGTTGAACGCGGTGCATGGACGCAGGCTGATAATGAACCATGACACCGCAAACCCTGCTCCATCACATTGATACAGGCCGGCTCTGGTCCACAGCACCCAGCGATGTTCCGGGTTTCGATCCGGCGGCCGCCTACCGCGACGCACTGGCTGTACGCCAGTTGCGGGTGGCGCGTGGCGAAGTGCCAGTGGGCTACAAGATCGGCTTCACCAATCGAAGCATATGGCCGCGCTACGGCGTGTTTGCACCGATCTGGGGGACGGTCTGGGACACAACCCTCACGCACTGCGAGGACGGCGCAATCCTGTCCCTGCACCACACCGCGCAGCCGCGGCTGGAACCCGAGGCGGTGTTCGGCATGGCCGCAACACCACCGGCGGGGGCCTCGCTGGATGAGCTGTTCGCGTCCATTGCCTGGGTGGCTCCGGGCATTGAGGTGGTGCAGTCGCACCTGGCTGACTGGAAGTTCCGCGCCACGGACACCATGGCTGACAGCGGCCTGCATGCGCGCCTGCTGGTAGGCCGCAAGCTGGCCGTGAGCAGCATTGCCGGGTCGGCGGCGCAGCTGGATGCAAATCTCGCAGTGTGTAGCGTGAGCCTGCGCCAGGCCGGCAATGCGGGGGACCGGGAGGTGGACCAGGGCCGGGGCTCGAACGTTCTTGACAGCCCGCTACGTGCCTTGCACCACTTCCTCATCGAACTGCGCCAGTGCCCGGGCGCCCCTGACCTGCAGCCGGGCGACGTCATCACCACAGGCACCTGGACTGACGCCTGGCCCGTATTGCCGGGCCAGACCTGGACGGCAGGGTTCAGCGCGCCGCTCAGCCCGCTGACCGTGACCTTCAAATAGTCCTGCTATACTTCGAGGCTCAGCGGCTGTAGCTCAGTTGGATAGAGTACTTGGCTACGAACCAAGGGGTCG
>CAZFKW010000392.1:0-287 GCA_964519795.1 uncultured Ramlibacter sp.
GCGGCCAGGTCCATACATGGGACCAGGCGCTGGCGTGCACCGATGCGCCGCCGGATCTCACCGTGGGCCCCTCAGACCTGGCCATCCTGCCGTACACCAGTGGCACGACCGGCCTGCCCAAGGGCTGCATGCACACGCACGCCAGCATCATGCACAACGCGGTGGCCACCTGCATCTGGGGCAACGGCACGCCGGAAAACATCACCCTGACGGTGGTGCCCATGTTCCACATCACCGGCATGGTCAGTGTCATGCACGCCAGCATCCATGCAGGCGGCACACTGGTG
>CAZFKW010000392.1:297-902 GCA_964519795.1 uncultured Ramlibacter sp.
GAACTCGCAGGCCGGCTCATCTCCCGCTGGCGTGTGACGCACTGGACGAACATTCCAACCATGGTCATAGACCTGCTGGGCAGTCCGAACTTTGACAGGTTTGACCTGTCCAGCCTGGTCTACATCGGTGGCGGCGGCGCGGCCATGCCCCAAGCCGTCGCCCAACGGCTGCTGGAGCTCTACGGACTGCAGTATTGCGAAGGCTATGGCCTCACTGAAACGGCCGCGCCTTCGCACAGCAACCCGCCCGACAACCCCAAACAGCAATGCCTGGGCATCCCGTTCATGAGCACCGATGCGCGGGTGGTGGACCCCGAAACGTTCCGGGAAATGCCGGTGGGCGAGCAGGGCGAGATCATCATTCACGGCCCGGAGGTGTTCCAGGGCTACTGGAAGCGGCCGGACGCCACGGCGGCGGCGTTTGTCGAATTTGAGGGCAAGCGCTTCTTCCGCTCGGGCGACCTGGGGCGGGTGGATGAGGACGGCTATTTCTTCATGACCGACCGGCTCAAGCGCATGATCAACGCCAGCGGCTTCAAGGTCTGGCCTGCGGAAGTGGAGGCACTGATGTTCCGCCACCCGGCCATCCAGGAGGCCTGCGTCAT
>CAZFKW010000392.1:912-3710 GCA_964519795.1 uncultured Ramlibacter sp.
CTCGAGCAAGGACGAGTACCGGGGCGAGACGGTCAAGGCCGTGGTGGTGCTGCGGGCCTCGCACAGGGGGCAGGTCAGCGAGCAGGACATCATGGACTGGTGTCGCGATAACATGGCGGTCTACAAGGTGCCGCGCATCGTCCAGTTCACCGGGGCCCTGCCCAAGAGCGGCAGCGGCAAGGTGATGTGGCGCTTGCTGCAGGAGGCCGAGCGGGCCTGACGGCGATGCCCCGGGGACGGGGCACGAAGGCAGGCCATGCGACAGGTCTTGAACTTCCGGGCTGTGCGGGCATCTGATGTAACACTCGCACTTGCAAGAATAGTGTGAACAGTCCCAAGCCATGAACTTCTTTCGCCACTTCAGAATTCCCGTGTTGCTGCTGGCATTCAGCCTGGCTGCCGCCACTGCACAGACACCGCCACGGCCGGAGCCGCGCAGCATTGCACCGCGCGGCGCATTGCCGGCGGACGAGCAGCGCATCGTGAGCCTGTTCGAGAACGCCGCGCCGTCGGTGGCCTATATCACCACGGAAGTCGTCAAGACCAATATCTGGCTGGAGCAGGTGCAGACCACCGGCGCCGGCAGCGGATTCATATGGGACACGCAGGGTCACGTCGTCACCAACCACCACGTCATCCAGAATGCGCGGCGCGTGTTCGTACGGCTGGATGCCGGCGAGCCCATCGAGGCCGTGGTCGTAGGCCGCGCGCCTGAATACGATCTGGCGGTGGTCAGGCTGTCCCGCTTCCCACCCAACATCAAGCCGATTCCGCTGGGCGAGAGTGGAGACCTCAAGATCGGCCAGACCGTGTTTGCGATCGGCAACCCGTTTGGATTGCAGCGCACCCTGACGCAGGGCATTGTGAGCGCGCTGGACCGCGAACTGCCCACCACCAGCTATCGGGAAGTCGTGGGCGTCATCCAGACCGATGCAGCCATCAACCCCGGCAACTCCGGCGGCCCGCTGCTGGACAGCGCTGGCCGGCTGATTGGCGTCAACAGCGCCATCCGCTCGGCCAGCGGCAGCTCGGCAGGTATCGGATTTTCCATACCGGTGGACCTGGTCAACCGCATCGTGCCCGCGCTGATTGCACGCGGCAAGGCACCGCTGCCCAGCATCGGGATCATTCCTGTGCGCCCGGACATCGTTGCGCGCTCGGGCATCTTTGGTGTGGTGCTGGCGCAGGTCACGCCCGGCGGGCCGGCCGCGCAGGCCGGGCTCGTGCCCTACAACCCCCGTACCGGCGAGCTTGGCGACGTGATCATTGGTGTGAATGCCCGGCCCACGCAGAACCTCACCACGCTGGTCAGCGAGCTGGACCGCGTGGGCGTTGACAACGTTGCCGAGCTGATCGTGCTGCGCAACGGCAAGCGCGAAGAGGCACGCAAGGTGCGGGTGAAGGTGATCGATATCCGTCAGTGAAGCTTGCAGGCGGCTGACAGTCTGCAGGTGTGAAAAATGCTAACCTGCGGCCAGGGGAAACAACAAGGAAAAGAACAATGCCAGTCTATTCGCCCAGCACTGCCTGGAAGGAAGTCATCACGCCCGGTGAGGATGAACGGTTTGCCGGCTACGCGCAAGTGTTCGCCGAGGTCCAGAAGCGCAAATCCGCGCGATACGGCACAGGGCGTGCACTGCACCGCAAGCAACTGACCGCTGCTGCCGGCACCCTTGAAGTCCTGGACGGACTTCCCGAGTTTGCCCGCCATGGTCTATTCGCCTTTCCCGCCGTGTACGAGGCGCAGGTACGCCTGTCCAACGGCGGGCTTGACCGCGCGAAAGACAGCATGCCGGACATCCGCGGCTTTGCATTCAAGGTTCTGGGTGTCAAGGGCAACTCGGCTCTCGGCGGCCCGGCAAGGAGCCAGGATTTCCTGCTGATCAACCAGGAGCAGTTCGCCTTTGCCCGCAGTGACGAGTTCGTGGACTTTGTCGCCGCAGCATCCCATGGCAATGGCGCGCTCCTGAAGTTCGTCTTCAAGCGCTACGGCATCATGGGCGGCTCCACCCGCCTGGCCCGCATGCTCAAGACGGTCGGCCGCCCGTTCAGCGGCTTTGCCACCGAATCGCTCTTCAGTGGCGTGCCCATTGCCTGCGGACCTTATGCAGTGCGCGTGAAGCTGGAGCCATCGCCCGCGAACGGCAGCGCCACGCCTGGCGCCAGGAACGACTGGGCCGCCGACTTCCGCACCCGGCTTGCCTCACAGTCCCTGCACTGGGACCTGAAGCTGCAGGCCTTTGTGAGCGAAGACCTCACGCCCATAGAAGATGCATCGGTCAACTGGACCACGCCTTACACCACGGTTGCCCGCCTCATGTTGCCTGTACAGGACTGCGCGTCACCCGAGGGCATCAAGCTGGCAGAAGCCGCAGAAGCCGGCGTGTTCGACCCCTGGCAGGCGCTGGCCGCCCACCGCCCGCTGGGTGATGTGCAGCGTGCCCGCAAAGTCGTCTATTTCCAGAGCCAGAAAGGCCGCAGCGCTAGTTTCCCTTGATGTACTGCGCCGAGGTCACGCCCATCGACACATAGATGCTCGTCACACCCTCCATGCCTATATCTGCGGGCTCCACCCATTCGGCCGGCACGTAGAGCAGTCCGCCGCCGATCGGCACGGGAGCCGTCGGCACGAGTACGGCGTGGAAGGGCTGGCCGTTGATCATCACCGGTGTGGAGGTTGACAACAGGCCGAGCAGCACGGTCGTCTTTGCGTCGCCGCCGGCAGCAGGTTTGCCGCCGAAATACAGCCAGACCGGACTCATGGATTTGAGTCCGTCTTTCTCGGGTTTCGCAAACAG
>CAZFKW010000393.1:0-3703 GCA_964519795.1 uncultured Ramlibacter sp.
CCAGCAAACGCATGGCAGAACTTCTGGTGCAGGCAGTGGCCCCTGAGTTCCCCAGGACGCAGTTTCTTTCGGTGCGGTTCGGCAATGTCCTGGGCTCAAGTGGTTCCGTCGTGCCGCTATTCAGTGAGCAGATTGCGAGGGGCGGGCCCGTGACCGTCACGCACCCGGACATCGTCAGGTATTTCATGACCATTCCCGAGGCTGCCCAGCTGGTGTTGCAAGCCGGACTGATGGGCAGCTCCGGGCAGATTTTCGTGCTCGACATGGGCGAACCGATGAAAATCGTTGATCTTGCCCGGATGCTGATACGGCTGAGCGGAAAGTCCGAACAGGAAGTCCCAATTACATTTACGGGGCTGCGGCCGGGTGAAAAGCTGTATGAGGAACTCCTGGCAGATGACGAAACCACCGAACCCACGCCCCATCCCAAACTACGGGTGGCGAAGACTTCCGGGCAACTGGTAATCAACATCGGGGACGTCGCCGCATGGATTGCGAACGCGGGCGCGTCTCCCGCCAGTTCGACCATACGGAACTGGCTGCGCACCCAGGTTCCAGAGTACACCCCACCTCACTAAGGCAAAGTCTGCCCCCTGGCGCCCTGGCTCGCTACCCCGCGATCCCCGTACGCGCCAGTACATCACTCACCAACTCCAGCCGCACCAGCGGGTTGTCCAGTTCCATCAGGCGCTGCTTGAGTTCAAGCGGCAACGGCAGCAGCTCACACCAGCGGTTGGCAACCCAGCCACAGTCATCAAGCTGGAAGGGCTCCAGCATGGGCAGCCGGTCTGCCGGCCCGGAACGCTGCATCAGTGTCTGGATGATTTTTTCCAGCGCGGCTGCCGTGCCCCTGAGGTCCGGTGGGACCGGCACCACCATGTCCATGTCCATGCGCTGGACGTCGGCCACCCACAGGCCGTGGCGCAGCTGGTCGCGTGAGGTGATGCGAAACCGCTGGGCACCTGTGCACTGGATGGCCATGAGGCCGGGGTTGGGCACATCAAAGTCCGTGATGACGGCCAGCGTACCGACGGCGCTGAAGGTTTCAGGACGTGCACCGGCGACCCTGACTTCCGAGCCCTGCGTCAGCGACACGACCCCGAAAGGCGCGCCTGCCTTGTGGCACCTGGCAATCATGTCCAGGTAACGTACCTCGAATATCCGCAGCGGCAGCAAGCCACCCGGGAAAAGCACGGTGCCCAGCGGAAACAGGGGGAGGGAGGAGAGCGTGAGGGCCTGCGTCATTCAGAAATTCTGCCTGCCGTTATCATCCCACGACACCATAGTCCCGTGCACATGCTCTACCAAATCGTTGCTTTCCTGCTCGACGTCGCCTCCGGCCTGCTGGGTGGCGCCTGCCTGCTGCGCCTGTATATGCAATACCAGCGGGTGTCGTTTTCCAATCCTGTAGGCCGTGTCGTGTTCGCACTCACAGACTGGCTGGTCCTGCCGCTGCGGCGTGTGATTCCGCCGGTTGGCCGGTGGGACCTGTCCAGCCTGGTGGGGGCGTTCCTCCTGAAGCTCGTGCAGTTCGCAATCCTGCTGCTGCTGGCCGGCAGCGCCATGGGCCTTGCCATGTTGCCTGTGCTGGCAATATTCGGCACGGTCCAACTGGCTGTGTCGGCCATGACCGCGCTATTGATCGTCTATGCCGTCCTGTCATGGGTGCAGCCCGGCTCGCCCATCTACGACGTGATTGACAGGTTGTGCGCGCCGCTGCTTCGGCCCTTGCGCCGCGTCCTTCCGTTGGTGGGAGGTTTTGACCTCTCGCCGCTGGTGTTCCTGGTGTTGCTGCAGGTCGCCGCCATCATCCTGGGGCACCTGCAGGCCTCCGTGCTGCGTTAGGAAACCGCGTCGGCCGGTTGCCTCTGGAGCATCGCCAGGGTGCTGGCAATGGTCTTGCGCAACTCCCGCCTGTCACAGATGAAATCGATGGCGCCTTTTTGCTGCAGGAACTCTGCGCGCTGGAAGCCTTCCGGCAGCGTCACCCGCACGGTGGACTCAATTACCCGTGGTCCGGCAAAGCCGATCAGGGCCTTGGGCTCGGCAATCACCACGTCCCCCACAAACGCAAAGCCTGCGCTCACACCGCCCATGGTGGGGTCAGTCAGGACGCTGATATAAGGCAGGCCCTTCCTGGCCAGGCGCGTCAGTGCGGCATTGGTCTTGGCCATCTGCATCAGGCTCAGCAGGCCTTCCTGCATGCGGGCGCCGCCCGTCGCGGTGAAGCACACAAACGGAACCTTCTGTTCGATAGCCGCGTGAACGCCGCGCACAAAGCGCTCACCGACGACGCTGCCCATGCTGCCGCCCATGAAATCGAACTCGAAGCACGCAGCCACCAGGCTGATGCTGTGGACGGCGCCGCCCATGACGATGAGGGCATCGGTCTCGCCGGTGTTCTCCAGCGCTTCCTTCAGGCGCTCGGGGTACTTGCGGCTGTCCTTGAACTTGAGCGCGTCAACCGGGCTGACTTCCTGGCCGAGTTCGTAGCGGCCCTCGGCATCCAGGAATGCATCCAGTCGTGCGCGGGCGCCGATGCGGTGGTGGTGGTTGCAGGTCGGGCAGACGTTCTGGTTCTGCTCCAGGTCGGTCTTGTAGAGCACGGTCTCACAGCTCGGGCACTTGACCCACAGGCCTTCAGGCACGGTGCGCCGGTCGGCCGGGTCGGTTTGCTGGATTTTCGGGGGGAGGAGCTTTTCAAGCCAGGACATGCGTGTTCTCCTTCAGTTATTGAGAGTCTAGCGCGGTGCGGATGCCGGCGAGGAATCCGGATGCTGTGGCCACAACGGCGTCCCTCGGCTGGTCCTCGATCAGCTGGATGATCTTGCTGCCAATGACAACCGCATCCGCCACCTTGCCGACAGCCCGGGCCGTGGCCGCATCGCGGATCCCGAATCCCACGCCGACGGGAATGCTGACGTGCCGGCGGATGCGCGGCAGCATGGCCTCCACCGCGCCGGTATCCAGGTTGCCGGCGCCCGTGACCCCCTTGAGCGAGACGTAGTAGACGTAGCCGCTGGCCACGCGCGCCACCTGCGCCATGCGCTCATCGGTGGAGGTGGGGGCCAGCAGGAATATGAGGTCCATATTGTGGGCGCGCAGCTTCCCGGCGAAGTCTTCGCATTCCTCGGGCGGGTAGTCCACGATCAGCACGCCGTCAACGCCGGCAGCCGACGCGTCCCGAATGAAGGCGTCCTTGCCATGCTTGAGGTCATAACGCTCCACCGGGTTGGCGTATCCCATGAGGACCACCGGTGTGGTGGAATCCTGCGAGCGGAACTCTCGGACCATGTCCAGCACCTGGCGGGTGCCGATGCCCAGCGCCAGGGCTTTCTCGCCGGCCTTCTGGATGACCGGGCCGTCAGCCATCGGATCGCTGAAGGGAACGCCCAGCTCGATGATGTCTGCGCCGGCCGCAACCATGCCAAGCATGAGTTCGGGCGTGACGTTGGCAAAAGGAAAGCCGGCCGTCACATAGGGGATGAGCGCCTTGCGCCCCTGGGCCTTGAGCCGGGCCAGTGTGGTGTCGATCCGGCTCATGGTGCCACCATCTTGCTGCCGTGCACATCTGCCTTGCCGCCCTTGACGGCAACGCCACGCATGGACGGGCGGTCGTAGAAATCTGCGCCTGCAAGGTCTGCGACGGTACCGATGTCCTTGTCGCCCCGGCCCGAGAGGTTGACCAGGATGCTCTGCTCCG
>CAZFKW010000394.1:0-3437 GCA_964519795.1 uncultured Ramlibacter sp.
GCAGGTCCTTCAGGGGCAACTCCCGCGTGCCATGCACCCAGGCCGCCAGTTCCCTGCCAAACGACCTGCCACCCAGTTCCTCAAGCACGGCCGCAAAGTCAGCTTCGCTCATGGGTCCGGCATTGCAGCGCGCATAGAGGGCGCGCATCACATCATCCAGTGTGGCCTTGCCCTGTTCCCGCAAGGCCAGGTCAAAGCACAACGCCACAAGGGATCCCTTGGCGTAGTAGCTGACAGTCGCATTGGGCGTGTTCTCGTCCTGCCGGTAGTACTTGACCCAGGCGTCGAAGCTTGCCTGCGCCACGGACTGCAGTTCGCGGCCCGGCGTCTGCATGACCTGGTTGATGGTCTTGTTGAGCAGGCGCAGGTAGCCGGCATCGTCGATCAGGCCCGCGCGGCGCAGCAGCAGGTCGTCGTAGTAGCTGGTGAAGCCCTCGAAGAACCACAGCAGCTGCGTGTAGTGCTCGCCGGTGTAGTCATACGATGCGAACTCTTCGGGGCGCAGCCGCTTGACGTTCCATGTGTGAAAGTACTCATGGCTGATGAGCCCCAGCAGCGTGGTGTAGCCCTCGCCCTGGCGCGCCAGGCCCAGCCGCGGCAGGTCCTTGCGGGTGCTGATGAGGGCGGTGCTGTTGCGGTGCTCAAGCCCGCCGTAGCCGTCGTCAACGGCGTTCAGCATGAACAGGTAGCTTCTGTACGGCGTTTTGGGCCGGGTGCGCGAGGCGAGGGCCTCCTTGCCATGCCAGAAGGCGATTTCGGCCTCGCAGATTTTCCGGGTGTCTTCCAGCAGCCTGGCGCCGTCAAACACCGGCGGCGCGCCTGCAACGACGAAGCGGTGGGGCACGCCGGCGGCCTTGAACTCACCACTCCAGAACCGGCCAATTTCCACCGGGCAATCCACGAGTTCATCGTAGTCCTCTGCGCGGTAGGTCCCGAAGCCGTTCTTGCTGACCTTCCTGGCCGCAAGGCCGGTGGCCACGGACCAGCCGGCCATGTCCCTGTGTTGTACGAGTTGCAGGTCATGCGGTGCTTCGTGCCGGCCCTCCACCCGCAGGAACAGGCTGGTGCCATTGAAGAAGCCGCGTGCGCTGTCCAGCCAGGCGGCGCGAACGGACGGGTCGTTGGCATAGACCTCGCACGTCACTTCAAGCGGCTTGGCCCCGGTGCAACGCGCTTCCCAGGTGCATTTGTCCAGTTGCCGCAGCGGTACCGCGCGGCCGGCCTGGCTGGCATGGAGCTTTTGCATGTGCCTGGAAAACTCACGAACCAGGTAGCTGCCTGGAATCCATACCGGCAAGGCGAGCCGTTGCAGTGCGGCCGGCGCCGGCACGGTCAGGGTGACGCGGAACAGGTGGGCATGCAGGTCGGCTGCTTCCACCCGGTAGTGAACGGGCTGGATGCGGGGGGCGGCTGCAAGGCGGGGCTTGCGCGGCGCAGGGGCAGTCTGGACTGCAGGGGTTCGGGAATGAGCCATTGTGGAGTACAAGAATACCCCAGCGGCCGCAGCCAGGTTGCCCGTGGGGGCGGAACGCCTGACGGCGACTTACCTGACCTCGGCCAGGAACTTCTCGATCTGTTGCGCATTGATGGCGCCGGGGACGCGCGATCCATCCGCAAAGATGAGGGTCGGGGTGCCCGTGATCTTGTGCTTGCTGGCAAACGCCATGTTGCGCGACAGGACGCCCGCTGCGGCGTCGCAGGTGGCCACAGGTGCGTTGATGTCGCGCACCATCATGTCAGTCCAGGCCTTGGCCCGGTCCTTGGCGCACCAGACGTTTGCCGACTTTTCCGGCGAGTCACGCCCGAGGATGGGCAGCAGGAACATGTGCACCGTCACGTTGTCGACCTTCTGCAGGTCACGCTCAAAGCGCTTGCAGTAGCCGCAGTTCGGGTCTTCGAACACCGCCAGCTTGCGCTTGCCGTTGCCCCGCACGATGGTGAACGAGTCCTTGAGCGGAAGGTCGTCAAAGGCGACGGCCGTGAGCTTCTCCACGCGCTCCTCGGTCAGGTTGCGCCGCTGCCTGGTGTCGATGAGGTTGCCCTGCAGCAGAAAATTGCCTTCTGCATCGGTGTAGATGATCTCGGTGCCGCCGTGGCGGACTTCAAAGAGTCCCGGCATGGGCGAACGGTTGATCTCGTCGATCTTCAGCTGCGGTATGCGGTCGTTCAGGTTCTTGCGGATGGCCGCTTCCTGCGCCAGCGCGCCGAATGCGCAGGCCGCAAGGGCCAGGGCGAGGAGGGGTTTGAGCATCTTCATCGTCGTTCCAGTCATCGTTTGCCTTGTATTCTGTTCAATTCTGCCGCAGCCCCATGGCCTGCCTGGCGACCCATGACTTGAGCGGTCCGCTGCGCTCGAAGCCCATCATGCCCCAGTTGCGCAAGCCCTGCCATGTCGGGCCTGGCTGCGCAAACAGCTGCTGCAGGCTGTCGGTGGCAAAGCCCATGGACAGCACGTCGGCCTTGCGCGCCCGTTCGTAGCGCCGCAGCAGTTTTTCATCACCCACGCCGCGCCAGTATTCGCGTTCGTGCAGGACCCTGGCCAGTTCCGCCGCATCGGCCAGGCCCAGGTTGAGCCCCTGGCCGGCCAGCGGATGCACGTTGTGGGCGGCGTCGCCGGCCAGCGCCCATCCTTTGCCCGCATCTTTGCCCGCCCCGTTGCCTGTGACCGCACCTGTCCAGCGGCTCGCCCGCGCCAGCTGCAGCGGCCAGACGGCGCGCTCGCTGTCCAGCTTCAATGTTCCCGGTTCGCCATGGCTGGCCGCCGCCAGCTGCGCTGCGAACTCCGCTGGCTCCAGCGCCAGCAAACCGCCGGCCCTTGCCTCATGAACAGACCAGACAACGGCAACCGAGTTCCCCTGCGGCCCGCCCAAAGGCAAAAAAGCCAGTATTTCGCCGTTTGAGAACCATTGGCGGGCCACCTGGCCGTGCGGTTTTTCACATACAAGCCGTGCGGCGATGGCGTGCTGGGGGTAGGGCGTGATGTCAAAGCTGGCGTTGAACTCCGCGCGGGTTGCGCTGGCGCGACCCTCACAGACCACGGTGAGAGCGGCCGGCTGGGGGGCATCCAGCACTTCGATGAGGGGCTGGTAGCGCACGGCTTCGGCCAGTTGTGCCTGTAGCGCCGGGACATCGACGATCCAGGCCAGGGCCTCAACACCTTGTTGCGCCGCGCTGAAGTGGACCTTGCCGCCATCATCACCGTGTACCTGCATGTCCTGCACGGCGGTCGCATGGACGGCATCCGGCCAGCTGCGCAGCGACTGAAGCAGGCTGCGTGAGGCTTCGTTCATGGCATAGGCGCGAACGTCGCTGCCTGCACCCGAAGGCGCAGCGCCCTGCGCTACCACCAGCCCCACGCGCAGCCGCTCGCGCGCCAGCAGCAGGGCCAGCGCCCGGCCCACGATGCCGGCACCACGAACGCAGACATCGAAAGTTTG
>CAZFKW010000394.1:3447-3690 GCA_964519795.1 uncultured Ramlibacter sp.
AGCCATGGCGCGGATTGTAGAAGGCAGGGCAAAATCCGGGGACCGCGGCATGCAATGCCCGCAACCAACACGAAGGATCCCCAGTGAATGCAGAAGCTCCCGCCGTGACGGCCACCATTTCCCGGCTGTTTGTCTACCCGGTCAAGTCATGCGCCGGCGTGGAGGTGACCGAAGCCATCCTGACGGAAACCGGCCTGGAATTCGATCGCGCCTGGATGGTGGTGGACGAAGACGGAGAGTTTG
>CAZFKW010000395.1:0-1651 GCA_964519795.1 uncultured Ramlibacter sp.
ACTGCGCCTGGTCGATCCACATCTACATGGCCGGCGCTATGTAGATGTTGAGGGACTGCGCCTGGTCGATCCACTTCTGGCGGCGTGCGGCAGCTTCCACCAGCCACTTGGTCTCGACTTCAAACGCCGTCGCGTACAGGGCCTTGATGTCCTGCGGCACGCGATCGATCGGGCGCAGCGAACCGTCAAAATGCTTGAGGTCCATGACCATCACATCGTCCCACAGGCCCAGGCGCTTCAGGTCGCGCACGAGCGGCCCGTTGATGACGGTGAACTCGCCCGACAGGTTGGACTTGACTGACAGGTTGCCGAAGCACGGCTCGATCGACGCGTCCACGCCGATGATGTTGGAGATGGTGGCGGTCGGCGCGATGGCCACGCAGTTGGAATTGCGCATGCCGTCAGCAGCGATCTTGCGGCGCAGCGCTTCCCAGTCCATGGTGGATGAGCGGTCGACCTCGACGTAGCCGCCACGTTCTTTGGCCAGCAGGTCCAGTGTGTCCAGGGGCAGGATGCCCTTGTCCCACAGGGAGCCTTTATAGCTGCTGTACTTGCCGCGTTCCCTGGCCAGCTCGGTGGAGGCCCAGTAGGCGTAGTAGCACACGGCTTCCATGGACTTGTCGGCAAACTCGACAGCCGCATCGCTCGCATAAGGGATGCGCAACTGGTACAGGCAGTCCTGGAACGACATGATGCCCAGTCCGACCGGGCGGTGGCGCAGGTTGGAATCGCGGGCCTTCTTGACGGCGTAGTAGTTGACGTCGATCACGTTGTCCAGCATGCGCATGGCCGTGGTGATGGTCTTCTTGAGCTTTTCGTGGTCGACGCCGCCTTCCTTCAGGTGCTGCAGCAGGTTGACAGAGCCCAGGTTGCAGACGGCGGTTTCGGTGTCGCTGGTGTTCAGCGTGATCTCGGTGCACAGGTTGGAGGAGTGGACCACGCCCACATGCTGCTGCGGCGAGCGCACATTGCAGGCGTCCTTGAAGGTGATCCAGGGATGGCCGGTCTCGAACAGCATGGTCAGCATCTTGCGCCACAGGTCGCTGGCTTGCACCGTCTTGGCCGGCTTGATCTCGCCGCGCCGTGCTTTCTCTTCATAGGCCGTGTAGGCCTTTTCGAACTCTGCGCCGAACAGGTCGTGCAGGTCGGGCACATTGGACGGCGAGAACAGCGTCCACTCGCCCTTTTCCATGACACGGCGCATGAACAGGTCGGGGATCCAGTTGGCCGTGTTCATGTCGTGGGTGCGGCGGCGGTCGTCGCCGGTGTTCTTGCGCAGCTCGAGGAACTCCTCGATGTCGAGGTGCCAGGTCTCGAGGTACGTGCAGACGGCGCCCTTGCGCTTGCCGCCCTGGTTCACCGCGACCGCCGTGTCGTTGACGACCTTGAGGAAAGGCACGACGCCCTGTGATTCGCCATTGGTGCCCTTGATGTGGGAGCCGAGCGCGCGCACGCGCGTCCAGTCGTTGCCCAGGCCGCCGGCAAACTTGGACAGCAGGGCGTTTTCCTTGATGGATTCATAGATGCCGTCCAGGTCGTCAGGCACCGTCGTCAGGTAGCAGGACGACAGCTGCGAGCGCAGCGTGCCGGCATTGAACAGCGTGGGCGTGCTCGACATGAAGTCGAACGACGACAGCACTTCATAGAACTC
>CAZFKW010000395.1:1661-3676 GCA_964519795.1 uncultured Ramlibacter sp.
GGCCTCGCGGTCGATCTCATTGAGCGACAGGCCCATGGCCACGCGCATGAAGAAAGCCTGGGGCATCTCGATGCGGGTCTTGCGCACATGCAGGAAATAGCGGTCATACAGGGTCTGCAGGCCGAGGTAGTCGAACGTCAGGTCGCGCTCGGGCTTGAGGGCGGCGCCCAGGCGCTTTAGGTCAAACTCCAGCAGCTTGCTGTCAAGCAGCTCGTTGTCCACGCCCTTCCTTATGAACTGCGGGAAGTATTCGGGGTAGCGTTCCGCCATTTCTTCCTGCGCGACTTCACCGCCCAGCACTTCGCGGCGGATGGTGTGCATGAGCAGGCGCGCGGTGGCGTAGGTGTAGTCCGGGTCTTTCTCGATCAGGGTGCGGGCGGCAAGAATGGAGGCTTTGTACACCTCGTCCACCGGCACGCCGTCATACAGGTTGCGCAGGGTCTCGGCAATGATCGGGTCGGGCCTGATGTCGGCGCCAAGGCCCGCGCAGGCGGACGAGATCAGGCTGTTGACGTGCGACAGGTCAAGCTCGACCTTCTGGCCGCCGTCCATCACATGCAGAACGGTTGCCTTGGGCGCGGCCTGCGCCGACTTGGCGGCGCGTTCCTGCGAACGCTTCTCACGGTACAGCACATAGGCGCGGGCGATCTCGTGGTGGCCGCCGCGCATCAGGCCGAGTTCGACCTGGTCCTGCACGTCTTCAATATGGAAGGTGCCGCCGCCCGGGCGCGAACGCACCATGGCGCGGATCACGGCCTGCGTAAGACCGTCGACCGTCTCGCGCACGCTGGCCGACGCTGCGCCCTGCGTGCCATGCACCGCAAGGAAGGCCTTCATCATCGCGATGGCGATCTTGTTGGGCTCGAACGGGACCACGGCGCCGTTGCGGCGGATGATCTGGTAGTTGGCAAGGGGACTGATGGTCGGGGTGGCAGCGAGGTCTGTGCCGTGGAGTGAGGGGCTGGCGGTGCCCGGGTTGGCCGATGTGCTCGTGGCTGCTTGCATTGGGTTTCCTCTTGTTTCGCAATTCTTGTTGGGCGTTCCGGGCGCGTCGAACGGCTTGGGAACACATGTGTCAGCGGTCAGGCGTTCACAGAAGTGACACACTATATCTAGGGTCTGGCTGGATTTCAAGCCACTACCGGTAGTGTATAGCTGCGGAAACACATTCTTACCCCCGGTGTGGCAACGCGACCGCCGCCGGGAGCTTTGGGGTTGCGCGGGAGGGCCGACGCACATGCGCCCGAAAGTGCCTTGAATGCACGCTTTGGTGGCGGCAGGCAAGAAGGCGCGGGCGTTCCGGGCGGGTTTGCCGCGCAGTGCCGCTTGTCTGCTCGCATCAGCTGGATCGTGCGCCCGGCAGCCTGCCAGGCACGCACCGAAACGGGACAGGTAAAAATTTCTGGCTGGTCTATGCCGGCAACACATGCTCGGGAAAACACTGAGCCGGCCAGCCCAGCGCACGCTGCAGTTGCGGCCAGTCAAAGCCTGCGCCCGGGTCCTGCTTGCGGCCCGGCGCCACATGCTCGTGTCCTGCAATGTGAACCACGGGCCAGGCCTGGGCCAGGGCTGCACACAGCTGGGACAGCGTCTCGTATTGCCGGTCCTCAAAGGTCAGGCCTTCCAGGCCTTCAAGCTCGATGCCGATGGAGTCGTCGTTGCAGTTCCCCCGGCCCCTGTAGTGCGATGCACCCGCGTGCCAGGCACGCTCGCCGCAGCCAACAAACTGCCAGAGCTCGCCGTTGCGCCTGATATAGAAGTGCGACGACACCTGCGCGCCACGGATCTGCGCGAAGTAGGGGTGGGCCGTCCAGTCCAGCGTGTTGGTGAACAACTGCTGGACTTCATTGCCGCCGTACTGGCCGGGCGGCAGGCTGATGGAATGCAGCACGATGAGGTCAATGACGGCGCCTTGCGGCCGAGCGCCGAAATTCGGCGAAGGGAGGTGGCGTGCGAACCGGTACCAGCCATCGCGCCAGAGCGCTGAGCCGTCAGGCACGCCGTGTGCTTCAGGC
>CAZFKW010000396.1:0-3655 GCA_964519795.1 uncultured Ramlibacter sp.
CGGATTGCAGCCAGACTTCCGTCCCGCGCGGCGCGCTGCGCCCACCATCAGCCGGAGCAACCTCGGGGCCGAAGCCCCGGGCCGTCACGATGGCAGTTGCGGTGCTGCCGGCAAGCTGGTACTGCGCCATGCATTCCGGCGAACGCTGGTAGTCGGGGCGGCCGCCTTCGGTATCACTGCCGGCAAAAGGAACGGTGCGGACCCTGGCGTGGGAATCAGGCCCATCCCAATGGGCAAGCGTCTGCCAATCGAAGGGCTCATGCATTGCAGCTGGCGCCGCCGCCGGTGCGCTACCGGCGGGCCCGGCCGTGGCGGGCTGCGTCACGAACGACTCGCAATACAGCAGCGCTGCCTCCGCCGCCTGGAGGGCCAGTGCCTGGGTGCGCCCGCTACCGGCCACGGCATCGCTGCTGGTTGCGCGGCGCACCGTTACGGCAGCAGTGAGCGAGATGATGAGCAGGAACATCAGGCAAACCACCAGCATGACGCCCCGCGCCCGCATTGTGCAATGGCACCTGCAACGGTGCCGCACCGGGGCCGCAGACGTCATGGCCGCGCATTCCTGTTGCGCAGGAGCACCGTGGTTGCGAAGGCGCGGCGCAGTCGCCCGTCCGTCGCATCCTGCAGGATGCCGTCGCAGTCAATGTAAGGCTGTGACGCGTTGCCCTGTTCCAGGACAGCGCCGGCACTGCGCATGAGCAGGCATACCCGTACGTTGACGACCTTGTCCCAGCGCTGGGCCGGGGTGAGCGCGAGGAACTCCGCGTCGGCAAACACACCGTCATGGCCCGTCAACCCACCCACCTCGGCCGCGCTCAGGTAGCCGGCGGGCGCGGTGTGGGTGGTGTGCGGCGAGCTCACGCCAAACGCGAGGCGCAGCTCTTCGACGTTTTCCACAAAGGGCTGCTGGTTGGTAAACGGCTTGACGCCACCACTGCCCGCGCACATGAGGTTGCCGTTGGCAATGAAGAAGCGGTTCTGCGCGACGAAGTAGGGCCCGTGGTCGTCCGTCAGCGGGTGGATGCCTGTACCCACACAGTCCGTCGCGCGTGGCGGGGTCTCTGCGGTGGGCACCGTGTTGAACCGGTCGGCAAGGTAGGCGATGGCAATGGCGCCCTGCCGCTGCCTGCCTGCCTTGCACTGCAGGGACGACATGGGGCTTGCCACTGCCTCAAAACCTGCATCGCACGCAAACAAAGTGACGCCCTGCACCTTCAGATCGCGCGGCTTATCGGCGCCCGGAGGCGCCGGGTTGTAGCCGGCCTGGCGCAGCTGCTGCACGATCATGGCAAGCGCCGCCTGCCCGTCTTCGTTGAGCTGGGCCAGTGCCATCGTCGCCCTGCTGGTCTGCAGGTTGCCGAGATAGGTGACGGCGAGCGCGCCTGAGAGCACAAGGCCGATAGCCAGGGCGACGAGCAGCTCAACCAGCGAGAAGCCCGCCTGCGCATGCTGCAGTGCCGAACGCATCACAGTGCGACCCGCATGTGGAAGCAGCGCGGAAGGGGCTCCCGGTCTTTTGCCGATGGCGGGCAGTTGTCGAACGACTGCTCCCGCGAAACGGGCTTGCCACCCCCATCATCATGTGCGTAGAGCCGGGGCTCCAGCCACATGATCCACAAGTCCGCTTCCGCCACACCTGATGTACCGTCCGCCGCAACAGGGCTCACTTGCAGCTCGCCTTGTGGAAGCTCCAGTCGCATGCGGGCACGCAATGCTGCCAGGTCTTGCCAGCATGTCGGGGCTGCAGTCCGGATACCTGCACCGGGCGCGGGAGGTATCGCCTTCGGCCGGGATGTCGGGCATGGAGGGACTTGCATCGCCCTCACCACCGGCAAGCCGGGATGGATAGGCGCGAAGCATGTCTGCCACCTCGGACGCCAGCAGTGCGGCCACGATGCGGTGCCCGGATGTCCTGGCACCGGCAACGGACCAGGCCTGCATCGCGCCCATGGCAAGCAGACCAAAAGACATCAGCAAAAGGGAAACAAGTATCTCTATCAGGGTGACGCCACGTTCGCGGCTGTTGCGGCCTGCGCGGGGCGTGTTCGTCGGTCCCTGGGTCATGGAGTGCCTTGCGCTGCAAAGCCCCGAAGTGTGCTGACCTCACCGCCCCCATTCAATCAGCCATAGGGCCGTGTTGAAGGCCGGTCGGACTTAGGCCGAGAGGCTGGAAATGAAAAGGGAATTTCGCGGTGATGGCCCAGGCCGCTGATGAACCTGGTCCGCGATTGCGTGGGCTTTTCATTGTTGCGCACCCACGTTTTCGCACCATCCGCGTGACTGCAAACGCGCAACCGTCAGATCATCATCAATGGGCCTTCAGGTCACCGCGCTGATCTCGAGATCGCGATTGGGGATAGCCACTGGCTACCGTGAAAGCAACAGGTTCACTGCACCGTTCCCCGCCACCCGCCCACTCGCAAAGCACCCGGTCAGCAAATACCCGCCCGTGGGGGCTTCCCAGTCCAGCATCTCGCCTGCGCAGAAAACGCCGGGCATGGCGGACAGCATCAGGTCGGCATTCATCGCTTCAAACGGAACGCCGCCCGCCGTGCTGATGGCTTCGTCGATCGGCCGCGCAGCGGCCAGTGTGATGGGCAGACGCTTGATCGCCACTGCCAGCTTGACCGGGTCGGCCATGCTTTCCCTGTCCAGCAGTTCATGCAGCACCGCCGACTTGATGCCCTCAATGCCGAGCCGGCTTTTCAGGTGGCTGGACAGCGAGCGTGAGCCGCGCGGGTGCCTGACCTCCACCAGCACCCGCTCGGGCGTGCGGTCTGGCAGCAGGTCAAGGTGGAAGGTGGCGCTGCCGTTCGTGGCAATTTCGTCACGCAGCAATGAGGACGCGGCATAGATCAGGCTGCCTTCGACACCGGTGGCCGTGGCTACGAACTCGCCCTTGCGGGCGAAGTGGCGGCCTTGCGAGTCGGTGAAGCTGACGGCGACCGACTTGAACGGCTGGCCGGCATGGCGGGTGGTGAAGTGCTCGCTCCAGCCGACGGGTGAGGGCCCCTTGCCAATGAACTCCCTGAAGAACTCGCGGCGTGTCTCGAGTGCAGTGCTGTGGCCGCGTGCCACGGTGTCAAAGCCGCAGTTGGCAGGCTGGAGCGGCACGATAGGCACGCCGCGCCCGGCCAGCAACTCCACCCACGCGCCGTCAGAACCCAGGCGCTTCCAGCTCGCGCCGCCAAGCGCCAGCACCACGGCTTGGCTGGTCACGGCCTGCACGCCCTGCGGCGTGTCGAAGACCAGCGAGCCATCGTCCAGCCAGCCCGTCCAGCGGTGGCGCATGTGGAACTGCACGCCGGCAGCGCGCAGCCTGTGCAGCCAGGCCCGCAGCAGGGGCGCGGCTTTCATGTCTGTGGGGAAGACGCGGCCCGACGTGCCGATGAAGGTGTCTATGCCCAGGCCCTTGGCCCAGTCGCGCAGTGCCTGCGGGGTGAAGTCGTGCAGCATGGCGCCGAGCTGCGCCTGGCGCGCGCCATAGCGTGTGAGAAAGATGTCCAGCGGCTCCGAGTGGGTCAGGTTGAGCCCGCCCTTGCCGGCCAGCAGGAACTTGCGACCGACCGAAGGCATGGCATCGTACACGTGCACCTGCAGCCCTGCCTCGGCCATCACCTCAGCTGCCATCAGGCCTGCGGGGCCTGCCCCTACT
>CAZFKW010000397.1:0-286 GCA_964519795.1 uncultured Ramlibacter sp.
GCGCCATTTCGCTTGAGCTCCGGCAACATCGCCACCACCCTTCGTGCGCTCCACCACTTGTAGCCAAACCACAGCGCCACCAGCAAGATCGGCCAGTACTGCTGAAAAAATCCTGAAAAGTCCATACATCTCCTTGGGTTGGAAAGCCGGCTCGGTGGCATGAGATCCACACGCAGCTACACCCGGGAGTATCCATCAGGCAGAAAACCTGCGTCAGCCGTCAGGCCTGCCACACCCCGAACCCGGCCGAGCGCAGGTCGATGCCGATCTCCACCTCGCGCTCCTG
>CAZFKW010000397.1:296-760 GCA_964519795.1 uncultured Ramlibacter sp.
CGTACAGGTCGGGCAGCAGGCGCAGGCCGTACTTCTGAACGTAGGCGTTCGCCTGGATGCCGGCCTTGTGTTTGTCAAAGCGCACGTCCGGGTCCAGCCCGGTCATGCCCACATACACGCAGGGTTTGCCGTCCACATAGCCGGGGTTGCACTTGCGGAATTTGCGTTCCTGCAGCACGTCTTTGGAGAGTTCGACCACGTAAACATGGTGGTGGGGGCGGGGCATGCGGGCTCCAGCTTGAGGCGTCACGCGGTTGATGGACACATTGTCGCCCTGCCAGCTAAAACCCAAACTGCGGAGCATTTGCGGGGCTCATGTGCGCTTTGGCAAATGGCCTCTGCCCATATCCTGTGAGAACCTAAAACTGGAGCATCCCCTCACATGACCACCGCGTTGCACGACATCGAAGAGCGCACCAACCTCACGGGCAGCAACAAGTTTGAACTGATGCTGTTCCGTCTGG
>CAZFKW010000397.1:770-1691 GCA_964519795.1 uncultured Ramlibacter sp.
CTGGGCGAAGCGCCGGGTACGGACCGCCGCGAACTGTTTGGCATCAACGTCTTCAAGGTGCGCGAAATACTGGTCATGCCGACCATCACCGCCATCGCGAACGCACCGGCCCACGTGCTCGGCGTTGCCAACATCCGTGGGCAGATCATCCCCGTGATCGACCTGCCCGCTGTGGTGGGCTGCGTGCCCCGACGCGGGCTCACGATCCTGATGGTCACCGAGTTCGCCCGGACCACCCAGGCCTTTGCCGTTGAAGAAGTGGCAGAGATCGTGCGGCTGGAATGGGGCAATGTGCTGGCCGCAGAAGGCAATGGCGGCGGTCTGGTGACCAGCATCGCCAAGCTCGACGGCGATGCTGAAAAGGGCCGCCTGGTCCAGGTGCTGGACGTGGAGCAGATCCTGCGCAACGTCATGCCCACCGCGCAGGAAGCCATCACCCCGCAGTCGGTGGGCACTGCGGTGCACCTGCCCGAGGGCTCGATCATCCTCGCGGCCGACGACTCGCCGGTGGCGCGCATGATGATCGAACAAGGGCTGGGCGCGATGGGCGCGCACTACGTCATGACCAAGACCGGCCAGGAAGCCTGGGACCGCCTGCAGGCGATTGAAGAAGAGGCCCATGCCGAAGGCAAAACCGCGCACGACAAAGTGGCGCTGGTGCTGACCGATCTGGAAATGCCGGTCATGGACGGCTTCACGCTGACGCGCAACATCAAGCAGGACCCGCGCTTCAAGTCGATCCCGGTGGTGATCCATTCGTCCCTGACGGGCACGGCCAACGAAGCGCACGTGAGTTCCGTGGGCGCCGACGCCTACGTGGCCAAATTCGTTGCCAGCGAACTGGCCGCCACCATCCGACAGGTACTAAAGCACTGACCTGAACGGAACCGGGCGGTTGCGTCACACTTAGCGCCATGAAGC
>CAZFKW010000397.1:1701-3640 GCA_964519795.1 uncultured Ramlibacter sp.
TTTCTTGTGCTGGCCGGCATGGCCTTGGGTGTGTCGGCCCAGACCCTGTGGCGCGACGCACCGATGCTCGCCAGTCCGGCCGAGATCCGCGCCTTGATGCCCGACGCCCGCGAAACCTCGCCCAGCCAGCGCGCGGCGGACCGCAGCGCCTTGCTCGAAATCCCGAGCACGCCGATTGCGGACGAGGACTTCGCCGCCACCTTCCATTTCGAGTCCGAGCGCCTGCAGCGCATTCACCTGCGGGCCCAGCCCGGCACCCGCGAGCGCACCCAGGCGCTGCTGCGAGCCTTGCAGACCTCGCTGCGCGCGCGCTACGGCCTGCCCATCAGCACCAAGGCGCGGGAGAACGCGGCGCCCGGTACGGTCGACCTCAAGTGGGCGTTTCGGCGCATGACGGTGCAGCTCCAGATGGTTGACGGCACCACGGTGGAATTGATCTACAGCGCCAACATACCGGGCCGGCCGGCGGGCCTTTGAAAAACCACTTCATCGATCCGGTTTGAAAAAATCGCCCTGATGGTCTATGGTGAAACCGTCTGGCGACCTCTCCGCCCCTCTGTGCCCTCCCGCTCCGCCCTCGCGAGCAGTTGTCAGGCTCTCTTTTTTTCTTCCTGAAAGGAGAACAACATGGGACTACTGGACAAGTTTTTTGGCGGCAAGGTGGACTATCCGCCGCTGCCGGCTGGCAACGAGGCGCTGGCCCAACTCGATGAAATGAAAGCACCGCTGGAAGAGCTGGCGCACAAGGTGCATGACCACCTGGAAGTGGTTCCGGCAGAGCACGAAGCCTTTGTCTTCCTCGGCAAGCCACCCAAGAACTTTGGCATTGCCTGGATTCACGATGGCAAGGTCACCGGCCTCAAGGAGTTCGCCGAAGAACACCACCTGACGCAAGTTGAAGTCGGCAAGATGATTGTGCGGCTCGGCGAGGCCTACCAGCACGCCAGCGAAACGCCGCGCTACTCGGCCGAATTCGGCGGCAAGCAGATGGTGGTCATTCCGTCGCAGGGTCTGGAGCAGGAAATGCACCAGATCATGGCGAATACGCTGCACTGACGCATTTGTCTCCAGCAGGCCCAGCTCAGCCAGCGCGACCACGTCTTCATGCACCCGCTTCACATCGCGCCCCACCTGGCGGGCCAGTTCGCGCACCGACAGCTCACCCTTGCCTTGCGCGGCGCGCACGAGCTCCCAGCGCTTTTCGGTCAGCATGCCGAAGAAATGCCCCGGGCTCTCGAAGTTCAGCACCTCACCCTGGTAGGTGCCATTCTGCGCAGTCACAGCCGCTGCGCGCAGGCCGGCTTGCCAGTCAGGCTGCAGGGTGATGGTCAAAAAACGGTCGTTCATGTCGCTCTCCTGGCCGCCACGGCGGCAATGAAGTGTTCCACCAACTGGTGCACGCCGCGGAAGTGGTGGGGCATCTCTTGCCCGTCCAGATGGCAGTGGTCGCCCTTGCCGCGCTCGTTGTTAAAGCCGACAACGAGGCTCAGTCTGAAGCTTCTGACAGAAGTTGCTCGGCCCTGCCTTGCGCCGCTTTCATCTGTTCCTCAGAGATTTCAGGTAGTTCAACTCCTTCATCACCGTCCACATACATCGGGCCGCCAAAGTCGCTGTCGTAGAACTCGCCGTCATTCAAGCCACCGTCGTGGTAGGCGTGCATGTTCGAACGTGTGAGATCCATTCCGTGGTGTAGCGCAACAAGCTGCCAAGCCCATAGGTCTACGAATCTTCCTGCTTCCAGCGCTTCTTCTGCGAGGTACCGCAACCAGTTCTCATCGCCTTGCGCCGCAAGTTGTGCTGCAGCGTCCAGATCACCGCTCTCGGCACGTTCGTCTAAGTTTGATGAGGCGCTATCCGCTTGTTTCATCGATCTCGTGTGCCAGTGCTGTTCCTCTGGGACTCCCTGCATCCGGTCAGCCATTTCCTTGTAGGAGGGGTC
>CAZFKW010000398.1:0-337 GCA_964519795.1 uncultured Ramlibacter sp.
CGCCAACGAGAAAGGCGTGCAGGAGCTGCGCCGGATGGTCGATCAGTTTGGACTCGACGTCGTGCAGGCGTACATGAGCCATGTGCAGGACAACGCCGAGGAGTCGGTGCGCCGCGTCATCACCAGGCTCAAGGACGGCGCCTTCACGCTGCCGCTGGACAATGGCGCGCAGATCCAGGTGGCTATCCGGGTGGACGTCGGGAACCGCAGCGCGGAAATTGACTTCACCGGCACATCGCCCCAGCAGGTCAACAACTTCAATGCGCCGACGGCCGTGTGCATGGCAGCCGTGCTATATGTGTTCCGCACGCTGGTGGACGACGACATCCCGCTCAAC
>CAZFKW010000398.1:347-3076 GCA_964519795.1 uncultured Ramlibacter sp.
ATGCTCAATCCGAACCCGCCGGCATCGGTGGTCGCAGGCAATGTGGAGACATCCAGCTGCATCACCAATGCGCTGTACGGTGCGCTGGGTGTGATGGCCGCAAGCCAGTGCACCATGAACAACTTCACCTTCGGCAACGGGCGCCACCAGTACTATGAGACGATCAGCGGCGGCTCGGGTGCGGGAGAGGGCTTCAATGGCACGAGCGTTGTGCAGACGCACATGACCAACTCGCGCCTGACGGACCCGGAGATCCTGGAGTTCCGCTTCCCGGTATTGCTGGAGAGCTATGAGATCCGCCAGGGCTCCGGCGGCAAGGGCCGCTGGACCGGCGGCAACGGCGGGGTGCGTCGCGTGAAGTTCCTGGAGCCGATGACGGCGAGCATCCTGTCGAATGGGCGCAAGCATGGCGCGTTTGGAGTGGCCGGCGGCGAGCCCGGTCAGGTCGGTATCAACCGGGTAGTACGGGCTGACGACCGCGTCGAGGAACTGGGGCACATCGGGCAGGCCGAGATGAAGCCCGGGGATGTGTTCGAGATTCATACGCCGGGCGGTGGCGGTTACGGGAAGGCTTGATGCTGGCGCCCGGGTCTCCCCGTGATGCCTGCCGGCGCACCTGAAGACCCTTGCGGGGACCCTGGACACAAAAAAACCCCGCGCGAGCGGGGTTTTGCATTGATGCCGGGCAGATGCCCCGGCATTACTTTTTGGCGATGTCAGCGGGCTTGTCGTCTTTCGCTTTGGCCTTGGTCTCGGCCATCTTGCCCTTGACATCGGTGGCTGCAGGTGCCTCTCCCTTATAGGCCGCGCCATTCACCGTGAGGCCTGCGTCCGACAGGCGCTTGGCCTTGGCATCCTTGATGCCCTTGACGCGGGTGGTGAAGTCGGCCCAGTCCTTGAACTCGCCCTTCTTGCGCTCAGCCACGATTTTGGCCGAGACGCTCGGGCCGATGCCCTTGATGCCGTCCAGATCGGCTTCGCTGGCCTTGTTGACGTCAACGGCTGCGAAAGAGACGGCTGCGTACATCATGGCCACGAAGGCCAGTACTTTCTTCAACATGGAAAAGTCCTCTATGAAAAGATGAAAGTCCCGGTGCGACCAGAATGGACGGCAGCCGGGGCCATTACCCGCGAACGGGCATCGTTTCAACGAGGCGTGCGCGCTTTGGTTGACTGAAAATAGTATTTAGTTGTTCAATATTTTTCAAATTGACAACCAATCAATGTATTTTTTGACCCCGGTTTGCACATCGGCAAACCGGTGGTCGCAGCCAGCGGCCCGCAAAGCCGTGAGGTCCGCCTGGGTGTAGCACTGGTACTTGCCCCGCAGTGCATCCGGAAACGGCACGTATTCAATGAGGCCTGCGGAAGTGGCCCCAGCCATGTCCAGGGCCGCCGTATCCTGCCGGGTCCGCATCGAATTGACGACCGAGAGCGCCACATCATTGAACGGTTGCGCGCGGCCGCTGCCCAGGTTGAAGATGCCGGATTTTGCCGGATGGTCGAAGAACCAGAGGTTCACCGCGACCACGTCATCCACAAAGACGAAGTCGCGCATCTGCTCGCCCGGCGCATACCCGCCGTACTCGCCAAACAGCTTGACTCTGCCCTCGGCCATGAACTGGTTGAACTGGTGGAAGGCCACGCTGGCCATGCGGCCCTTGTGCTGCTCGCGCGGGCCATAGACGTTGAAGTAGCGGAACCCCGCCACCTGTTTCGTCAGGCGCTTGAAGTCGGCACCGCATTCGAGGCGCATGCGCTGGTCGAACAGCAGCTTGCTGTAGCCGTAAACATTGAGCGGCTTCTCGTACTCCGGCGTCTCACGGAAGTTGTCAGAGCCCCCATAGGTTGCAGCCGACGATGCGTAGAGCAGGCGCGCACCACGCTCCTGGCAGGCATTGAACAGCCCGCACGAGAGTGTGTAGTTGTTGTCCATCATGTACTTGCCGTCGGTTTCCATGGTGTCGCTGCAGGCGCCCTCATGGAACACCGCTTCGACCTTGCCGAAAGCGCCTTCGGCGAACAGCTCATAGAACGCGTCGGCATCCACATAGTCGGCAATTCGCAGGTCGGCCAGGTTGCGGAACTTGTCGCCCTGGGTGAGGTCGTCCACGGCGATGATGTCGTCAATGCCCCGGGCGTTCAGGCCCTTCACGATGTTGCTGCCGATGAATCCGGCCGCGCCCGTCACAACAATTTTCATTCGAACAACTCCTCGTAGCTCACGGTCGCCGTGCCGAACTTGCCGACCACGATGCCGCCCGCGCGGTTGGCAAGCGGCATGGCATCGCGCGGGCTCATGCCTGCGGCGAGCAGGGCTGCCATGGTGGCGATGACGGTGTCACCTGCGCCTGTCACATCAAATACCTCACGCGCCTCGGTACCCACATGGAGGTGGCCTTGCGCATCAAAGAGTGTCATGCCTTCTTCGCTGCGTGTCACCAGCAGCGCGTCAAGGCCCAACTGGCTGCGCAGGTTCTGCGCGCGGGTGTTGAGGTCGGCCTCGTCGCGCCAGTGGCCGGTCACCTGCTGCAGTTCGGCGCGGTTGGGCGTGATGATCGTCGCGCCGCTGTAGCGTGAATAGTCGGCGCCCTTGGGGTCAATGAGCACAGCCTTGCCTGCCGCGCGCGCGGCGCCAATCATGGAAGCCACATGCGCCAGGCCTCCCTTGCCATAGTCGGAGAAGAGCACGGCATCGTGCAAAGGCATCAGCTCGGCAAACAAGGCCG
>CAZFKW010000398.1:3086-3629 GCA_964519795.1 uncultured Ramlibacter sp.
TGCCTGCCAATGATGCGCAGCTTGACGGTGGTCTGCAGGCGCGGGTCGCGCCCGAAATGCGGCTTGATGCCGGTCCGGGCGACGAGGGTCTCCAGCTTGCGGCTGGGCTCGTCGTCGCCCACCACCGTGAGCAGTGATGCCTGCGCCCCGAGGGTGACAACGTTGTAGGCCACGTTGGCCGCTGCGCCAATGCGTTCTTCTTCGTGCGTGACGCGCACCACGGGAACGGGCGCCTCGGGGCTGATGCGGTCCACGCTGCCATAGATGTAGTGGTCGAGCATGGCGTCGCCGACGACCAGCACGCGTGCTGCAGAGATTTGTTGTTTGTTGGGGTTTGTCATCGCATGCTTCGGGGGGAGGGCGTCACAACTCTTCTACACGGCGCACGGGGTAGCTGTCCCAGGCCTGGCAGCCGGGGCATTGCCAGAAATGCTGTTTGGCCTCAAAGCCGCAGGCCGCGCAGCGGTAGCGTGTCAGGGGGCGCACGGCATTGTCCAGCGCGCGCTGGACCTGGGGATGGAACTGCTCGTGCTCCAGCTTCTC
>CAZFKW010000399.1:0-3626 GCA_964519795.1 uncultured Ramlibacter sp.
TTGCAGGAGAAGGAATTCGCCGCCGCCGAGAAGGGCTTCACCGCCGTGAAGCACCAGCGTGAGGTGGGCACTGGCTACTTCGACGCCGTGACGCAGACCATCCAGGGTGGCCAGTCGTCCACGACGGCGCTGCATGGCTCGACCGAGGACGAGCAGTTCTTCGACGGAAAGAAAGCAGCCTGATTTCCGTTGCAATCGGGTCAAAAAGCCCGCCGGCCGTCGCCGGCGGGCTTTTTTGTTGGCAGGAATCGTCGTAGAGTAGGGCCTGCACCGAGATTCCAAGGAGACTCACATGGGTGAAGGAACAGTCGCTTTCAGCAGGACGCCCTGTCCGGATTGCAATGGCTCCGGCGAGGTTCGCATCGAAAGCGAGAATATCACCGAGGACTTCGAGGTCGAGAAGCAGACCGTGATCGCCCAATGCCCCCGCTGCAACGGGCTTGGCTTCCTGCTCGGCGGCAGTGCCGGGTAATCGGGCTAAAATCCGGGCATCACTACAGACAAGAACGAGAAAGGCATCCTGGTTATGACACCGCGAACTACGCCCACCACTTTGGTCGGCCCCCTGGGTCGGTAGTCGCCTTGCCTGTCAGGCACCCGGAACTCCCCGGATGCCCTCATCGAAAAGCGCGGCACTGACCGCGCTTTTTTCATTGAAGAAACCTGCACACCCAAAATGATCAACATCACGCTTCCTGATGGCTCGAAACGCGAATACCCCGCTCCGGTGACGGTGGCCGAAGTCGCTGCATCAATCGGCTCCGGCCTTGCCAAGGCCGCGCTTGCCGGCAAGATCGATGACAAAGTAGTAGATACGAGTTATACCATCGACAAGGACAGCGCGCTGTCCATCATCACGGCCAGGGATGCAGAAGGGCTTGAAGTCATCAGGCATTCCACTGCGCACTTGCTGGCTTATGCCGTCAAGGAACTGTTCCCGGAGGCGCAGGTCACGATCGGCCCGGTGATCGAGAACGGCTTTTTCTACGACTTTTCCTACAAGCGGCCCTTTACACCCGAGGATCTCGTGGCAATAGAAAAGCGCATGACGGCGCTTGCGGCCAAGGACGAGCCCGTGACGCGGCGCGTATTGCCGCGCGACGAGGCCGTCGAGCACTTCAAAGGCATGGGCGAGCTCTACAAGGCCGAGATCATCGCCAGCATCCCCGCCAATGAAGATGTCTCGCTCTACCGTGAAGGCGGCTTCGAAGACCTGTGCCGCGGCCCGCACGTGCCCAGCACGGGCAAGCTGAAATTCTTCAAGCTCATGAAGGTGGCCGGTGCCTACTGGCGCGGCGATCACCGCAACGAGATGCTCCAGCGCATTTACGGAACGGCCTGGGCCACGAAGGATGAACTGCAGCAGTACCTCATGATGCTGGAGGAAGCCGAGAAACGCGACCACCGCAAGCTGGGGCGCGAGCTGGACCTGTTCCATATTGACGACCACGCGCCGGGCGTCGTGTTCTGGCACCCCAGGGGCTGGTCGGTCTGGCAGGAGGTGGAGCAGTACATGCGCCGCGTCTACCGCGAGAACGGCTACCAGGAAGTCAAGGGTCCGCAACTGCTCGACAAGTCCCTCTGGGAGAAGACGGGCCACTGGGACAAATACCGCGAGAACATGTTCACGACGGAGTCCGAAAAGCGCGACTATGCGCTCAAGCCGATGAACTGCCCGGGCCACATCCTGATCTTCAAGCAGGGCATCAAGAGCTATCGCGACCTGCCGCTGCGCTACGGCGAATTTGGCCAGTGCCACCGCAACGAGCCCACGGGCGGGCTGCACGGCATCATGCGGGTGCGTGGCTTCACGCAGGACGATGGCCACATCTTCTGCACGGAAGAACACATCCTGCCCGAGTGCACCGCTTATACGTCGCTGCTGCAGAAGGTCTACAGGGACTTCGGCTTCAACAGCATCATCTACAAGGTCGCGACGCGGCCGGCCCAGCGCATCGGCTCCGACGACAGCTGGGACAAGGCCGAGCATGCTCTGATGGAAAGCCTGCGCGCCTCCGGCTGCGAATTCGAGATCGCCCCCGGTGATGGTGCTTTCTACGGACCCAAGATCGAGTACACGCTCAAGGACGCCATCGGCAGGCAGTGGCAATGCGGCACCATGCAGGTGGATTTCTCCATGCCCGAGCGGCTGGATGCCGAATATGTGGGGGAAGATGGCGCGCGCCACCGCCCCGTGATGCTGCACCGCGCCATTGTCGGCAGCCTTGAGCGTTTCATCGGCATTTTGATCGAGCAGCACGCAGGTGCACTGCCTGCGTGGCTCGCTCCTGTACAGGTTTCGGTGCTCAACATCACGGATTCCCAGGCTGATTACGCCCGGCGCGTAGCCAAAGCGCTTCAAAATCAAGGGCTTAGGGTTGATCTTGATCTGCGCAACGAGAAAATAACGTATAAAATACGCGAGCATTCAATGCAGAAGCTGCCGTACATCCTCGTCATAGGCGACAAGGAAATGGCAGCAGGTGCTGTTGCAGTGCGCGCCCGGGGCAACCTTGACCTCGGTGTGATGTCCCTCGATGCGTTCGCGCAGAAAATCGCCGGAGACATCACTGACAAGCTTTGATTTGCCTTGTGCAAGTGCCGGTTCTGCCGGTGGTGCATGCGCAATCGCCGGACAATCCGGCAGGGCTGGTTTGCGTGTATCGCGCGGCGTTCGCCACACTGTGTGGCAAGATTTATGAAGGATTGAACCATCGCTACTGAATTTCGTGATCGTCGCCACCGCGAAGAACGCAAACACCGCCTGAACCGGGAGATCATGGCCCCGGAAGTCCGCCTCTCCGGTCCTGAGAATGAGCCGCTGGGTGTTGTCAGTCTTGCTGAGGCCCTGCGAATGGCAGGCGAGGCTGATGTTGACCTTGTTGAAATTTCCGCCACGGCGAACCCACCGGTTTGCCGCCTGATGGACTACGGCAAGTTCAAGTACCAGGAGCAGAAGAAGGCAGCGGAAGCCAAGGCGAAGCAGACGGTCATTGAAATCAAGGAAGTCAAATTCCGCCCCGGTACCGATGATGGCGACTACAACATCAAGATGCGCAATATCCGTCGCTTCCTGGCCGAAGGCGACAAGTGCAAGATCACCCTGCGTTTCCGGGGCCGGGAAATCACCCACCAGGAAATCGGCATGGCGCTGTTGCAGCGCATTCGTGATGAACTGGCGGACTTGATCATCGTCGAGCAGTTTCCCAAACTGGAAGGCCGGCAGATGATCATGATGATTGCGCCGGGCAAGAAGAAGCCGGGTGGTGGCGGTGGTGCCAAACCCGCAGCTGAAGCAGGGCAGCCTGCTGCGGCGGCATAGGTAAAAGTAGCCGGCGGGTTTGGTCGCCAGCCGGCGAAAGCGAAGGGTCTCATAGCCCTTCGCAAACGTGGTGTGGCAGTACACATCACAACAAGTGGTGAGTCTTGAAACTCGCCACAAAAAGTGGCTCGGGGCCAACAAGGCTGCAAGCAGTTTGCAGACGCCTCACGAGCACAACCAAAGAAGGAGCATTCACATGCCCAAAATGAAGACCAAGAGCAGCGCGAAAAAGCGCTTCCGCGTTCGTCCAGGTGGCACCGTCAAGCGCGGTCAAGCCTTCAAGCGTCACATCCTGACCAAGAAG
>CAZFKW010000400.1:0-3359 GCA_964519795.1 uncultured Ramlibacter sp.
CACGCCCTTGAGGCCTTTCTCGGTCATGGCAAACACGCCGATTTCATTGACGGCGCCAAAGCGGTTCTTGATGGCGCGCACCAGGCGGAAGCTCGAATGCGTGTCGCCCTCGAAATACAGCACGGTGTCTACCATGTGCTCCAGCACCCGCGGGCCGGCGAGCGCGCCTTCTTTGGTGACGTGGCCTACCAGCACGATGCACACGCCGCTGGCCTTGGCTGCGCGCGTGAGGTGCGCCGCGCATTCGCGTACCTGCGCGACCGAGCCGGGTGCGGAGGTGAGCTGGTCGGAGTACACCGTCTGGATGGAGTCGATCACGGCGATCGACGGCTTGGTCTTGTCCAGCGTGGCGATGATCTTGTCGAGCTGGATCTCGGCCAGGACTTTGACTTGCGAGTTGTCCAGGCCCAGGCGGCGCGAGCGCAATGCGACCTGTGCTCCTGATTCTTCGCCTGTGACGTACAGGGTGGGAATGCCCCGGCGCTGCAAGCCGTCCAGCGCCTGAAGCAGCAAGGTTGACTTGCCGATGCCCGGGTCACCGCCGATCAACACAACGCCGCCTTCGACAATCCCGCCGCCCAGGACACGGTCAAGCTCGTCAATGCCTGTAGGGGTGCGCTCCATGTCGGCGGCCTCGATGTCGCCCAGCGTGGCGACTTCGGCGGTTTTGGCGAGCGAGGCGAAGCGGTTCTTTGCCGGGGCTGAACTCTCCGCAACGGATTCAATCAGTGTGTTCCAGGCGCCGCAATGCGGACACTTGCCCAGCCATTTGGCGCTGGTACCGCCGCAATCGGTGCAGCTGAAGATGGTTTTGTCTTTGGCCATTGGGTTGATTCTCACATGGCTATCGGCCGGGCTCTTGGGGGTGCGCGAGATGCGCGCAACGACCTCGCGGCAAAGACGCGTGCGGGCAGGCCGAGGGCGCTTTACTGAGACGGCCTTCGCTTCGCTACGGCTTCCCTGCGCTACTCGGCGTCCCAGAAGGCGCGCCCCGGCCTGCCCGCACGCGTCTTACTTCAGATTTGTCGACCCGCTGACGTGGATGGCATTTGCTGTGGTGCCTGGCAATTCTTCCGTTCTGCCTGAGCTTGTCGAAGGGCCTGTCCTGAGCTTGTCGAAGGGTCGAAGGCATGGCTCGGTGCATCGCATGAAGGCTTCGACCCTTCGACAAGCTCCGGACAGGCCAAGCTCAGCCCGAACGGTGGTTTTCTCGCCCGAGCGAAGATTGCTCGCCCGAACGGGGATCACTCGCGCGAACGGGGATTGTTGCGAAATCCGCTGGAGCAAAGCGCCATTCACCTTAAAGGTTCGGCAGCAGAACACCAACTTAAATCAGCCCCTTATACGACCCCCCATCAATCTGGATGTTCTGCCCGCAGATAAATGCCGCCTGAGTGCTGCAGAGGAAGGCGCACATGTCGGCGAACTCCTCGGTCGTGCCAAAGCGCTTCGCGGCAACCGTGTCGGCAATCTTCTTGCGCGCAGCGTCATAGCTCAGGCCGTCCATCTTGGCCTGCCGCTCGGTCAGGAACTGCTGGCGCGGGGTGTCGATGCGCTCGGGCAGCAGGTTGTTGATGGTCACGTTGTCCACCACCGTCTCCGACGAGATGGCCTTGCAGACAGCCGTGAGCGCGGTGCGCGCCGAGGTGGACAGGCCCTGGTGCGCGCGCGGTGACTTGACCATCGCGGAGGTGATGTTGATGATGCGGCCGAACCTGCGCTCGCGCATGCCGGGCAGCAGCGCGCGGATCAGCAGCACCGGCGCGAGCATGTTGGACTCGAAGGCTTCGAGGTACTGGTCGCGCCCCCAGTCCTGGAACTTGCCGGGCGCAGGGCCGGCGTTGTTGTTGATGAGGATGTCGGCGTCCGGGCAGGCGGCGACCAGCTTTGCCCGGCCTTCTTCGGTGGTGATGTCGGCGTCCACTGCGACGACCTCGTTGCCGGTCTCGCGGCGGATGTCTGCGGCTGCAGCCTCCAGGCTCTCGATGTGGCGGCTGTTGATGTACACCTTGACGCCCTCGCGTGACAGGGCCAGCGCGCAGGCCTTGCCCAGGCCTGACGATGATGCGCAGACGATGGCCTTGCGGCCGGCGATGTGCAGATCCATGTGGAGTCTCCTTGTTGGTTCCGGATGCCAGGCCGTCATCCTGCGCGCATGCGACTCGGGGAAAACCCCGAGCAGCCGCGCGCCAATGGGGGCCAAAAATCATTTAACCTGTTAAATAATATTCTGCCATGAACCATCCGTTCAAACACCGCAATCTTCCGCGCCTGCTTTTGCAGGCGCGCGAAGCCGTGATGGCGCACACCCGTCCCGGTCTGCGGGCGCACGGCCTGTCGGACCAGCAGTGGCGGGTGCTGCGGGTGCTGGCCGAGCTCGGTACGGTGGAAACCGGCCGGGTGGCGCGCGAGGCTTTCATCCTCGGGCCGAGCCTGACCGGCGTGCTCACCCGGATGGAGCGCGACGGGCTGATCCACCGTGATCGCGACCCGCTGGACCAGCGCCGCACCGTCGTCAGCGCCACCACGCGCGGCAAGCGGATGGCGCGCAAGCTGTCCGGTGCGATTGAGGCGCACTATGCCGCGATGGAGCAGGCCCTTGGCGCTGAGCGCCTGGCCCAGCTGTATTCGCTGCTGGATTGCGTGATCGGGCTGGAACAGCCGGCTGAAGAACCAGCCAAAGAGGCAGCGAACTGAATTAATCATTCACACCATGACCCGAATCAACCACCTCATCGATGGCAAGTCCGTCCCCGGCACCAGCTACCTGGAAACCGTCAATCCGGCCACGCAGGAGGTGCTGGCTGAAGTTGCTGCTGGCGGCGAGGCGGAGGTCAACGCCGCCGTCGCCGCCGCCAAGGCTGCCTTTCCGGCCTGGGCTGGCATGCCTGCGCCGCAGCGCGCCAAAATCATCCGCAAGCTGGGCGACCTGATTGCAGCCCATGTGCCGGAAATCGCCCGGACAGAGACCAACGACACCGGCCAGGTGATTGCGCAGACCGGCAAGCAGCTGGTGCCGCGCGCAGCCGACAACTTCTATTACTTCGCCGAGATGTGCACGCGGGTGGACGGCCACACCTACCCCACCGAAACGCACCTGAACTACACGCTCTTCCACCCCACAGGCGTCTGCGCGCTGATCAGCCCCTGGAACGTGCCGTTCATGACCGCCACCTGGAAGGTCGCGCCCTGCCTGGCGTTCGGCAACACGGCGGTGCTCAAGATGAGCGAGCTGTCGCCGCTGACCGCCGCGCGGCTGGGCGAGCTGGCGCTGGAGGCGGGCGTGCCGCCCGGCGTACTGAACCTGGTGCACGGCTATGGCAAGGACGCCGGCGAGCCACTGGTCAGGCACCCGGACG
>CAZFKW010000400.1:3387-3599 GCA_964519795.1 uncultured Ramlibacter sp.
TGGCAACCGCATCGTGCAGCAGGCCGGCCTGAAGAAGTTCAGCATGGAGCTGGGCGGCAAGAGCCCGTTCATCATTTTTGAAGACGCCAATCTCGACCGCGCGCTCGACGCTGCCGTGTTCATGATCTTCTCCAACAACGGCGAGCGCTGCACGGCGGGCTCACGCATCCTGGTGCAGCAGTCCATCTATGCAGACTTCGCGCAGAAGTTCG
>CAZFKW010000401.1:0-3563 GCA_964519795.1 uncultured Ramlibacter sp.
GCTCGACCTTGCGCGTGGTGCGCTGGAACAGGGCAACGCCCAACTGCTCCTCCAGCTGCTTGACCTGCATGCTTACCGCCGGCAGAGACAGGTGCGACTGCTCTGCCGCCTTGCGGAAGCTGGCGTTGTCGGCCACGGCCAGGAAGGTCCCCAGGAGCTTGAAGTTGATCTTCATGCCGGCCATGTTACGCCATTGTCCCGATAAGCTGAACTGTTGGTAAGATTATTTGAGTGGATTTCAGGCGACGCCCCCACTACCATGGTGCCTTGCAAGAAAACCCGGAGACACCCATGGCGAGGAAGAAGCAGATCCGCAGCGACATCGGCTGGAGCGATGCGTCCAGCATCACGCTGTTCGGCAAGGACTTCACCTCGGACATCCTCGGCAAGCTCAACCTGGGCGACATGGGGTTCATGGAGCTCACCGGGCGCTTCCCCACCGCCAATGAATCCACCATGTTCAATGCCATGGTGGTGACGCTGGTGGAACACGGCATCACGCCCAGCGCCATCGTCGCGCGGCTGACTTACCTGGGCGCGCCGGAGTCCCTGCAGGGCGCGGTGGCGGCCGGCCTCAACGGCCTGGGCACCGTGTTTGTAGGCAGCATCGAAGGCGTGGCAAAGCTTCTGTATGAAGCCATGCCCACGCCCGACCCGAAGGCTGACTTTGCGGCGCTGGTGCGCCCTGTGGTGGAGAGCATCCAGACGCAAAAGCGCATCGTGCCAGGCATTGGCCATCCGGTGCACAAACCGATCGACCCACGCACACCCAGGCTGCTGCAGATCGCACGCGAGACCGGCTTCCACGGCCCCTACGTCGAACTCGCCCTGGCGCTGTCCGACGAAGCCGGCAAGCGCAGCGGCAAGGTCTTGCCGCTGAATGCCACCGGCGCCATCGGCGCGCTGTGCTGCGAGATGGGTTTTGACTGGAAGATCTGCCGCGGCCTTGGTGTGATGGCGCGCGCCGTCGGCCTGGTGGGCCACATCCTTGAAGAGTCACGCAGCCCGATGGGCGCGGACATCTGGCACATGATTGATGCCGAAGCCACTGCACACATGCGGCCTGGCGCAGCACAGGAATAGCGCTGCGGCGCTGGCTCAGGCAGCGTGCCAGCCCGACGACCAGGCCACCGGATCAACACAGGAAGAATCATCAAGATGGAAGCAGGAACATTCGTCAAGGACAAGGTCGTTCTGGTCACAGGCGCAGGCGGCGGCATCGGCCGCGACTTCGCCCTTGCACTCGGACGCGAAGGCGCCAAGGTGCTGGTCAATGACCTGGGGGCCACGGTAAACGGTGAAGGCCGCGACCTCGCACGCGCGCAGGCCGTGGTGGACGAGATCAAGGCCGCAGGCGGGCAAGCTGCGGCCAATGGCGACAGTGTGGCCGACTGGGACGAGGCCAACCGCATGGTGACCCAGGCAGTGGACACCTTCGGCCGCATCGACTGCGTCATCAACAACGCCGGCATCCTGCGCGACCGCTTCTTCTTCAACATGAGCGTGGACGAATGGCGCTCGGTCATCGACGTTCACCTGAACGGCGCCTTCTACGTCTCCCGCGCGGCGGCGCCTCACTTCAAGGCGCAGCAGTCGGGCTCGTATGTGCACATGGTGTCCACCTCGGGCCTGATCGGCAACTTCGGCCAGGCCAACTATTCGGCGGCCAAGCTGGGCATTGCAGCGCTGTCCAAGTCCATCGCCATGGACATGGCGAAGTTCAATGTCCGCTCCAACTGCATCTCGCCCTTTGCCTTCAGCCGCATGATCGGCAACATACCGACGGAAACTGACGAGCAGAAGGCCAGGGTGGAGCGCCTCAAACGCATGGAGACGGCCAAGATCGCGCCACTGGCGGTGTACCTGGCCAGCGATGCGGCAGCAGGCGTGTCCGGCCAGATTTTTGCCGTGCGGGCCAACGAGATTTTCCTGATGGGCCAGAGCCGCCCGCTGCGCTCGATGCACACCGCGGAAGGCTGGACGCCGCAAACGGTGGCCGAGCGTGCCATTCCGGCGATGCGGCCCAGCTTCTACCCGCTGGACCGCTCACAGGATGTGTTCGACTGGGACCCGGCCTGACCGGATGGCCATGCAACCCCTGAAGGGCCTGCGCGTCCTGGACCTCAGCAAGGTGCTGGCCGGCCCGCTGTGTGGCCAGTATCTGGGCGAGCTGGGCGCCGATGTCATCAAGGTCGAGCCGGTGGGCACGGGCGACGACACACGCGCCTGGCTGCCGCAGGAAAAAGGCCAGTCCGCCACCTTCCTGGCTGTCAACCACAACAAGCGCAGCATTGCGCTGGACCTCAAGAGCGCGGCAGGCCGCGGGGTCGTCCACAAGCTGGCTGCGCAGGCCGACATCGTGCTGCAGGGCTTTGGCGGCGGCACGGCTGCAAAGCTGGGGGTGGACTACGGGACGCTCAAGGCCCTCAACCCGCGCCTCATCTACTGCGAGATTTCCGGCTATGGCCGCGACGGGCCGATGGGCCAGGCGCCGGGTTACGACGTGATGCTCCAGGCCTTCAGCGGCATGATCAGCACCATGGGCGAGCCCGATGGCGGCTTTGCCCGCGCGAGCTTTTCACCGGTGGACCTGGGCACGGGCATGCACGCGCTGAGCGGCGTGCTGGCCGCCGTGATCGAACGCGGGCGCACCGGCGAGGGAGCCTACCTGGAGGTCGCGTTGCTGGACACCGCTCTTGGCTTCATGGGCTACCAGGCGCAGAACTTCTGGCGTACCGGCAAAACACCGCAACGCATGGGCACCGCCCACCCTGCGATGTCACCCTACCAGGCGTTCCGCACGTCTGACGGGCACATCATGCTGGGCGTGGGCAACGAGGTGCAGTGGAAGCGCTTTTGCGAAGTGGCAGGGCTGCAGCACATCGCGGCCGACCCGGACTTTGCCACCAACAAGGACCGCGTGCGCAACTTCGCACGCACGGTCGAACTCGTGCAACGCAAGATTGAAACCCGCAGCCTGCAGCAATGGCTTGACGCGCTGCAGCCGGCGGGCATTCCCTGCTCTGCCATCAACACGCTGGACCAGGCGCTGGCGCACCCGCAAGTGGCCACCCGAGGGCTCATCACCACCGTCGACCACCCCGTACTGGGGCCGCTCCACAACATGGGCCTGCCGGTGCGCTTTGGCGGCGCCGCCCGCACCGCAGACAGGGCCCCGCCCATGCTGGGGCAGCACACGGCCGAAGTGCTGCGCGAGGCCGGCTACGCCGACGAAGACATTTCTGCGCTGCAAACGTGTGGCGCCATCAACTAGGCTGCAAAACCATGACGACAAGCTCCCCCGCCACGACCGACGTTTCCACGGCCTTCGACCCACGCAATCACCGCATGTGCGCCACGCGCTGGCTGGAGGACTTCACCGTGGGCGAGAAATTCATCCTGCCGTCACGCACCATGACTGACGCGCTGTTTGCCGCGTTCCAGCTGGCCAGCGGCGACAACCACCCTGTGCACTACGACGTGGAGTACTGCCGCGCGCGCGGCATGCCCCACATGCTGGCCCACGGCTTCCAGGTGGTCGCCCAGACCTGCGGCGGCGCGGG
>CAZFKW010000402.1:0-482 GCA_964519795.1 uncultured Ramlibacter sp.
CATCGCGCTGGCCGTGCAGGGCAAGGTCGAGCAGGCCGTCATTTACGACCCCACGCGCAACGACCTCTTCACCGCCACCAAGGGCCGCGGCGCCTACCTTAACGACCGCCGCCTGCGCGTAAGCAAGCGCACCCGCCTGCAGGAAAGCCTGATCTCCACCGGTTTCCCGTTCCGCCCCGGCGACGACCTGCAACGCTACCTGCTGATCATGGCCGACATCATGCCGCGCACGGCGGGCCTGCGCCGCCCCGGCGCCGCTGCGCTGGACCTGGCCTATGTGGCTGCGGGCTTTACTGAAGGCTTCTTCGAGACGGGCCTGCAACCCTGGGACGTCGCTGCCGGCTCGCTGCTGGTGACGGAGGCAGGCGGCCTGGTCGGCAACTTCACCGGCGAGGCCAACTTCCTGGAGCAGAAGGAATGCATCGCCGCAAGCCCCAGGATCTACGGCCAGCTGGTGCCGCTGCTGTCCAAATACTCCAAGT
>CAZFKW010000402.1:492-3543 GCA_964519795.1 uncultured Ramlibacter sp.
CCGGCGAGAAGGCGGCCGTGCGGCAGTCCCGGCTGGGGCTCAAGCAGACCATGCAAGGCATCGCCGCTCCCGGCCCGGAAGCCGCTGTGGCCGAAGCCGGGCCGGAAGCCGGTACGCCGGCAGACGCCTGATACCCCGGGGCTGATGCAAGCTGCATCTGAAACGACCCATCCAGGCTCCATCTGCAGCGTGCGGCCGTGTGCTGCAGTCCATCGCCAGGTGCCTGAAAAAATGGTAACTTGCCCATGATGGACTGGACCGACACCCTCTCCCCCTGGCTGGCCGCGAGCCTGGCCGCCTCCCTCGCCGTACTGGGTGCCCTCGTGGTGCACCGCATCGGCAGCCTCGTGTTGCTGCGTGCCGCACGGTCGGCCATCGTGCTCACCGCCGTGCTGCAGGCCTGCAGGCGCGCGGCCATGTTTGTGCTGCCGCTGGTGGCCCTGCAGGTTGTCTGGCAGGCATCGCCGCAAGACCTGCGCTACATCGACAACATCCGCCACCTCAACGGCCTGCTGCTGATCGGCGCGCTCACATGGCTGGCCCTGGGTGCGATTGGCGGCCTGGCCGACGGCGTGATTGCACGCAACCCCTCCGACGTTGAAGACAACCTGTACGCGCGCATCGTGCAGACGCAGGCACGGGTGCTCTCGCGCGCGGCCATGGTCATTGTTTTCATCGTCGGCGCGGCGCTGATGCTCATGACCTTTCCGGGTGCACGCCAGGTGGGCGCAAGCCTGCTGGCTTCTGCGGGCGTGATCGGCATCGTGGCCGGCATCGCCGCGCGCCCCGTGTTCAGCAACCTCATTGCCGGCCTGCAACTGGCGCTGGCCCAGCCACTGCGGCTGGATGACGTGCTGATCGTCAAGGGCGAATGGGGCCGCGTCGAGGAGATCACCGGCAGCTATGTGGTGCTGAAGATCTGGGACGAGCGGCGCCTGATCATCCCTTTGCAGTGGTTTATCGAGAACCCTTTCGAAAACTGGACGCGGACCAGTTCGCAGATTCTCGGTACGGTGTTCCTGTACCTGGACTACGGCGTCCCGCTGGATGACATGCGCGCCGAATTCCGGCGCATTGTGGAGGCCGACCCGGACTGGGACAAGCGCGTGTGCGTGCTGCACGTCACTGACGCCTCCGAACGTGCAATGCAGGTGCGCCTGCTGGTCAGCGCACGGTCTTCCGGCCAGGCCTTTGACCTGCGCTGCCGGGTCCGCGAGCACATGCTGGGCTGGGTGCTGCGCGAGCATCCGCAGGCGTTGCCGCAGACGCGGTTGCAAGGCGAGTTGCAAACCGGTCCGGAAGATGCCCTCGGCACGGCGAACCCGCAGGGCGCTGCCACCTGACTGCATTGACAGGCCTCCAGGCCGGCGCCACCGTCACCCGTCCACCCGCTACCCGCTACCCGCTACCCGCAGCACGTACTTTTCATGGCATGCGTCTGCTCGCAGTGCAGCCGCACCAGCTCCATGCCGTAGTCGTTTCCATTGGGGGTGCGCACGATGGTGTGGATGTGGAACTTCTCGGGCTCGGCATTGCCCAGGAACACACCCGCATGGTGGTCGAACTCGATGATCAGCACCGGCCCCTGGATGCGGTAGTAGAACGGGTCGTCGTCGCCCATGCCGCCGATCCAGCAAAAGTGGGTCTCATCCAGGTGCCGCTCGACCTGTGCCATGCGCGCGGCGCGCGGGCCGTTGGGCAAATACACCAGATAGGCGGCAACCAGTTCCATCAGTTGCGTACGCACTGCCGGCGGGAAATTCGCAACAGGTGCACCTTCATAAGGAATCACCCGGTTGTCCTGGAAGGCTCCGGCCAGGTGCAGCTCATCGCCCACGGCCACCCGGCCGGGCGGCATGGCAGGGTCGCGCTTGCGCTCGTACAGCCTGGCCTGACCCTGCAGAGACGCAGGCAGGCTGCGCATCAGCGCAAGGCCCAACCGCTCCTCGTCCTGAAACACAGTCGCACCGGCAAACGGACCGCTGTCAATGCAGTTGGGCTCCGCCCCCATGAACACCGGCGTCAGCACCATCTGCCCGCCCACCATCAGGCAGTTCAGGCAGAGGTGGTGGCCATAGAAATTCCAGCCCCACGGCCCCTCGGGCGAAGGCTCACCAAAGAGGTTGAAGTTGTAGCTGAACTCGTTCATCACGCGCGGGGCGTTCACCAGCTCGCCCAGGAAGTGGTTGATGCGCATCAGCGTCCGTGCCTTGTCAAAGCCCTCAGGACTCAGGCTCGCTGCAAGCACCCGAAGGATGGCGTCACGCAGCACCCCATCTGTCTCGTCCAGGCGCAGTCCGAAACGGTGGATATACACCTCCGGGTTCATCCAGGCACGCCATTCGCGGGCATCCAGCGGGTGGCACAGCGCCGCACGCTGCGCGGGGCTGGCAAGCTCCAGCAGGTGCATGGCCGCAGCAGCCACGGCATCGGCCGGCGCATCTTCCGCAGCCAGGTTGAAGAGACCGGGGATGCAATGGCCATCGGTGGTGATGCCGGTGAACTCCGTGTTGCGGTAGCGCGCAAGCCAGCCTTCAAACAGCTTGCGCGGCCGCTCGTGGTGCATCACGTGCTCTGCGAAAGCACGGGCATCCAGATCGCTGATGCCGGCGATGCGCGGGTCATCCGGTGCGCGGAGATGGGCTCTGAAAGCGCTGGCGGCCATGGGTTCAGATCAGGCCGGGGTACGACCCGCCGTCCAGCTGCAGGTTCTGCCCCGAGATGAAGCCGGCCTGCGCGCTGCACAGGAAGGCGCAGGCATCAGCAAACTCCGCAGGGGTGCCAAAGCGCTTTGCAGCAATGGTCTGCGCAATGCGCCGGCGCGCCTCCGCCATGTCGATGCCCTGGGCCTTCATCATGCGCTGCGCCATGAACTGCTGGCGCGGCGTGTCAATGCGCTCGGGCAGCAGGTTGTTCAGCGTGACGTTGTCAGCCGCCGCCTCCACCGACATCGCCTTGGAAAACGCCGTGAGGCCTGCGCGGGCCGTGGTGGACAGCGCCATCTGCGGCCGCGGGCTCTTGACCATGGCGGATGTGATGTTGACGATGCGC
>CAZFKW010000403.1:0-2824 GCA_964519795.1 uncultured Ramlibacter sp.
CGGCGCTTCCATGACCTGAATCAGCCATCCATGCACCGGCAACAACGCTGTACGGAGAATCACCGCGACCACCAGACACACTGCGCCGGCCTGCAGCAGCAGGGTCGCCTCGTTCGCGGCGAGGTAGCCCTTGAGCTCTGAAAAGGAGCCGCTACCCACTTCCAGCCAGGCCATCGCGGCGGCAGTCACCAGCAGCACATCGGCCACCCGGTCCGCCAGGCGCTTCTTGTGTGCCGCCAGCAAGGCGAACGGGCGGTCCGGGTAGAAGCACAACAGCACTTGCAGAGCCAAGCCCACCACCACCCAGGCAGGTATCAGTATCAGCCAGTGGTTCGCCAGCAAAAGCACATGGACAGCGGCCAGCACACCCGCCAACGCAAGGACGTACTTTTGCTGCGCCCGTTCTCCCTGCAGGTAGCGGGCGGAGAACGCGCCAATCACTGTCCCGAGCAACTGAACCAGCACGGCCACCCACGCACCTGGCAAGCCATGCGCCAGACCAGCCACGGACAGTGGACCAGCGGCAGGCCCCAGCACCAGGATGGTCGCCAGGGCCAGCAAAGCCGCCCCCGTGGCGATACCACTCAACCACCGGAATGCGCGCCAGGCCTGCGTTGCCTGCGCAGCGATGCATGACGACAGGGCGGCGGTGGCCATGAGCGCAGCGGGAGCCAATGCGATGGCTGCTGTCAGGTGAGTCAGTTCGGGCATCGGAGTCTCGGACAAGGGAAGATGGGGAGATGGTGCCCATGCCTTGATATTCTGTAAAATTCAATGAAATGAACAAACACATCCATAAAAGAGAACAATGAACGTTGAGCAGCTCAACTTTCACCACCTTTTCTATTTTTGGCGGGTAGCCCGAACGGGGCATCTGACCCGGGCGGCACAGGAGCTTCATACGTCGCAGTCGGCCCTGTCGGCGCAGATACGCCAGCTGGAAGACAGGTTGGGAGAGCCCCTGTTCGTTCGCGAAGGGCGGCGCCTGGCCCTGACCGAGACGGGGCAGCTGGTCATGACCTACTGTGAAAACATCTTTGGCCTCGGACAGGAAATGCTGGGGCGCCTGCAGGGCCGCAACGAGGGGCTGGAACGCTTGCGGCTGGGCAGTGTGGCCACGCTATCGCGCAATTACCAGGAGAACTGGATCAAGCCACTGCTCGCCGATCCCTCGGTCACGCTGACACTGGAATCAGGAACGCTGCAGGACCTGCTGACCCGATTGGTGCAGCACCAGCTTGACGTGGTCCTGGCCAACGAAGCGGTGCCCGGTGACATGGATCGCCCGTTGCACTGCCGCTTTCTGGGCAGTCAGGCCATTTCGCTGGTGGGTCCGGCCGCAAAGTGGGCGGGCAGAACCCTCAGGGTGCCCGAGGACCTGGATGGACTGGACATCGCCCTGCCTGGTCCCCGGCACGCCAGCCGCGGGCAGTTCGATGCGTTGTGCCTGTCCGCAGAGGTCAAGCCCCGCGTGCGCGCCGAAGTGGACGACATGGCCATGTTGCGGCTGATTGCGCGCGACAGCGGCTGGCTCACCGTGTTGCCCGAAGTGGTGGTACAGGACGAGTTGCGCGGCGGCATTCTCCTGCGCGTGGGGCAATCAACCCAGCTGCGGGAACATTTCTACGCCATCACCACCGCTCACCGGCACCGTATTGAACGGCTGGAACGCCTGCTGGTCAACTCCGTGTGATGGCAAGTCCATCTGGTTATCCTCTACCCATGTACGCGCAATTCTTCGGCCTGACCCACGAGCCTTTCTCGATCGCGCCCGACCCGCGTTACCTGTTCATGAGCGAGCGGCACCGCGAGGCGCTGGCGCACCTGCTGTATGGCGTGGGCAGCGGGGGCGGTTTTGTGCTGTTGTCCGGCGAAATCGGCACCGGCAAGACGACGGTGTGCCGCTGCTTCCTGGAGCAGATTCCGGCCAACTGCAACGTGGCCTACATCTTCAATCCCAAGCTGACGGCGCAGGAATTGCTGCGCACGGTGTGCGACGAGTTCCATGTGCCCTGCCGCGCCACGGACCCGCAGGGCCTGCCGTCGGCCAAGGACTATGTGGACGCGCTCAACGGCTTCCTCCTGGAGTCACATGCGCAAGGCCGCAACAGCGTGCTCATCATTGACGAGGCGCAGATGCTGCCTGCTGACGTGCTGGAGCAACTGCGCCTTTTGACCAACCTGGAGACCCGTGAGCGCAAGCTGCTGCAGATCATCCTGATCGGCCAGCCCGAGCTGCGCGCGATGCTCGCACAACCGCAACTGGAGCAGCTCTCGCAGCGCGTCATCGCGCGCTATCACCTGGATGCACTTACTGAAGCAGAAACGGTGCAGTACATCCAGCACCGCCTGTCAGTGGCAGGCCTGGCGGGCGCGATGCCCTTTGACCGCAAGGCGCTCAGGCGCATCCACCAGATCACGCGCGGCGTTCCCCGGCGCATCAACCTGCTGTGCGACCGCGCCATGCTCGGCGCCTATGCGTCGGGTTCGGCGTCGATCGACAGGCGCATCATTGACAAGGCAGCGGGCGAGGTGTTTGAAAGCACGTCGTTCGCCCCGCGCAGCGGCCCAGGCATGGGCAGGCTGGCACTGGCTGCAGTGGCCGGTGCGGCGGTTGTGGTTGCAGCGCTTGCGCTTTACTTCAGCGGGATGTTCAGCCACGCGCCAGGACTTGCGTCCGTGGACGGCAAGGCACTGTCGCCTGCTTCGGCGACTGGTGCTGCAAAGCCGGCAGGCAGCGCCTTGGCTGTTGATCCGATGGCCCCGGCATCCGGCGCGGCCGTTGCCGGGGCGGCGCCGCCAGATCTCAAGTCCAGCTTCGCCG
>CAZFKW010000403.1:2834-3543 GCA_964519795.1 uncultured Ramlibacter sp.
TTGCGCCCGATGCTGACGCCGCCATCCGCGAACTGGCCAAGGCCTGGCAGCTGGACTTGCCCGAAGGCGATGCCTGTGAAGCAGCCGCACGAAGCCAGGTGCAGTGCTTCCGCCAGAACGGCAGCCTCGTCACGCTGCGCCAGCTGAACCGTCCGGTGGTGCTCGCCTTGCAGGACGACAGCGGGGCGCAGGCCTTTGCGGTCATGACCGGCATGGGTCCGGAGACCGCCACGCTGCGCACCGGCACCACCACGCTCACGGTGCCGCTGGCCGCCCTGGCAGGCATGTGGCAGGGCGACTACCGCACACTGTGGCGTGCGCCGCCCGGCTACACCTTGTTGCGCACTGAAGGCGGCAAGGGTCCGATGGTGGACTGGCTGGCCCGGCACCTGGCCATGATCGACAGCCAGCCCGTGCCGCCGACCGGCCGGGTGCTGGATGCGCGGCTGCGCTCCCGCCTGCAGGCGTTCCAGCTGGCCAACGGCCTGGCACCCGACGGGCGCGCCGGCCCCCTTACATTGATGCAGCTCAACCGCGCCACCGGCGTGGACGAGCCCCGCCTTGCCACAGATTGACATGCCATGTCCTATATTCTTGATGCACTGAGACGGGCCGAGGCCCAGCGCGAACGTGGTGCCGTACCCGGCATCCATGCCCAGAGCCATGCGGCACTGGCGCCGCATGCCGCGCAGGAGCGGCGCACAAGCCC
>CAZFKW010000404.1:0-1408 GCA_964519795.1 uncultured Ramlibacter sp.
TGCTGGATATAGCTCTTGTGGGCTGGGATCAGTGATCCGGCTCCTGCCAGTCGGTGTGCGGCCTGGAGGACTTCGCGCTGCTCGGGCGTGGTGATCGGTACGGTTCGAGCCTTCCCGCCTTTCGTCCATGACCCTTTGAGGGTCAGGTGATCCCCCCGGTCTGCATAGCTGGGCTGGAACTTGATGGACTCTTCCCGGCGCAGTCCAAACGCGGCCTGCAATTGCAGGCTTATGCGCACATGGGCATCGGTGATCTGGTCAAGCTCTGATCCCAGCTCTCGGGCCTTGTTGATGTTGGTCACATAACGGCGTTCGGGCACGCCAAGCAGCGTGTTGTCTGCCGGGAGGACACCGGGCTTGCCGGTCTTCTCGGCCCACCAGCGTAGGTGAGATAGCCGGTTCTTGATGGTGCCCGGTGACAGGCTTTCGCGTTGCCATCGATCTAGCAGGGCCTGGACGTGCCTGCCCTTGAGCGACGAAGCCGTCATCTGCCGGAATCCCGCCTCGCGTAGTTGCTGGGCGGCCAGCGTCAGCGAACGCATGCGGTCTGCCTGGGTCGTGTGGCTGCCATCACGGTTGCGGCGGCAAAGCTGCCGAAGGGTGTAAGTCAGATCGTCCATCGTTTGGCCTCATCAAAGTGCGTTGCTGGTGGGTGTTGCTGCTGCGTTGTCCTGAAAATCAAGGGTTAGTGTTGATGCCAACTCGCTAGGCGAGATCCCGTGAGGGCAAGGGCATGGTGTTCAGGAGAGACACCAGAGCCTCGAATGAGGCATCCGTCTTGCTTCCTGTAGGAAGGCCGGACGAAGGAACTGCAAGATGAGAAGGCGATGGGCGTGGATGAATCCTCCTTGTGGAAGTGAGCGGGATGAGAAAGGCAGCCGCGCTGCGCACGACGCGCAGGCGGAAGCTGCCAAGGGAAATGCGCCGCAGGTGCGGCAGGGATGAAAATGGCTCTGTCCCATGGGTAGGGAGCGGCGTGCAAGTCGAGCCTGGGCACGCCTGGGCGTGGTTCCGCCCTTGCGGGCCGACGCTTGCAGGAACCTGCGTCGTGGGGTGCCGGTGTATGAAGCCCACCGGTCTTGGCAACTGTGCGGTCAGTGTAGGGCGGACATCATCATGTATGCCGCACGCAATAAGAACCCGTGCTCGACCGCATTTTTGCTGGGGTGCGTGGGGCCGTCACTGCGGCGCGCAGTGACGGCCCATTCTGCCGCCTGGGCTGCGGCAGCGGCGTGGCACGTGCTGGCGGGCTCTCGTCGCAAAGCCTTGAACGTCAGCACCACCCGCCAGCCGCTCGTCGCCGGCCGTTATTACGGGAGGCTGCCGCAATGCAATGAGGCGCTGTGTCTGGTGGAAGCGGTGCGGCAATTTGTCGCAGGGGTTCAGATGGTGGCCGCTCATCAGGCCG
>CAZFKW010000404.1:1452-3533 GCA_964519795.1 uncultured Ramlibacter sp.
CTGCCGTGGTGATAATCTCGCGCTCGAGTATCAATGGCTCGTCGCATGACGTTGGTACGGGTGGTGCATGCCGTGAGATTGCAGGGCCCGGATACAGAAAGCCGGAGTATTGCTGATGCCGAATCCGATTCCTCTACCCCTGCTCCAGTTGCTCTGCAACCTGCGCTGGCTTGCCATTCTCGGGCAGGCGATCACCGTGGTGGTGGTAACCGGACCGATGGGGATGGCCTTGCCTGCGCTGCCGCTGTGGTCCGGGATCGCGGTCCTCAGTGTATTCAACGCCTATGCCACCTGGCGCTCCCGCGGCACACGCGAGCCAGGAGAAGGCGAGGTGTTTGGTCACATGCTGGTGGATATCGTCGTGCTGGCCTGGATGGTGGGCTGGAGTGGCGGGGTCGAGAACCCGTTCTCATCGTTGTTCCTGATGCCGATCGCGCTTTCCCTCTTTGCGCTGTCAGGGAAGTGGATATGGATCACCGCTGCTGCCAGTTTCCTGGGCTACGGGATTTCTGTGTGGCTCGCGCCGCCACTGCCGCATGTACACGGTGCCTTCGGGGATGTCTTCAGCCTGCACAAGTTCGGCATGCTCGCCAATTTCGTGGTGTCGGCGACGGTGGTGCTGGCCTTCCTTACGCGGATGGCGTTGGCTTGGCGCAAGAGCGAGCAGGAAGTTGCCCGACTAAGGGAGCGGTTCGCCCGCAACGAGGGCATCATTGCCTTGGCCACGCACGCGGCGTCCGTGGCGCACGAACTCAATACGCCGCTGGGAACGCTCACGTTGATGGTGGAGGATCTGGCCTCCGAGCCAGGTGCCGGTGCGCGCCATGAAGACTATGTGACGATGAGGGCGCTGCTCGAATCGTGCCGCGATCGCGTCCGGGAACTGGCGAATCCGGCCTTTGTCGACGCCAAGGGAGTTCGACGCGGCGTTGATCTGGATCGCGTGATCGAAGGATGGCAACTGGTTCGGCCGACGGTTGAGCTGTGCAGGACGGGTTCATCCGTCGGGCTCAAGCCTGTGGGTCCGGCCGTAGGTCATCTCATCCAGGCCTTGCTCAATAACGCAGCCGACGCGAGCGAGGCCGTGGGCAAGAGCCGCGTCGATCTGCGCATCGATGCAACCAGCGAATGCCTGAGCGCCTTCGTGCGGGACTACGGGCCTGGCTTCGGCCAGTCTCCGCCCGTGCTGCCGGGCACACTGTTCCGGACCAGCAAGGCAGATGGGATGGGTATCGGGCTGGTGCTCTCCCATGCGACCGTGGAGCGCCTGGGCGGAACGCTCTCCATGCAGGCTGCACAGGATGGTCCCGGCGTCGTGATGTCGTTCCGGCTGCCCTTGGGAGAGCGAATATGACAGAACTATGCAGCAGTGCCCGACCGGGTCTGCTGGTCGATGACAATGCACTGTATCTGCAGACGTTGCAGAGATCGCTGCAGAAGCGCGGATTCGAAACCGTCTTTGCGCAGAATATGGAGCAAGCGCTGGCCGTGGCGCGGCAGCATCTGCCGGAATTTGCTCTGGTGGACTTGCGGCTTGGCGAAGAGTCCGGGTTGAACCTCATAGAGCCTCTGAGAGCCATCCGTGCCGACATGCGCATCGTGCTGGTGACGGGCTATGCCAGCGTGGCTACGGCCGTCGAAGCGATCAAGCGCGGTGCGGACAATTACCTGATGAAGCCGGTAACAGCGGATGCCATTGTCAGATCCCTGTTCGATGAACCGGCCGCCAATCTGGAGCCGGAGACTACGATGGTGCCGCTTGCGAGGGTGGAGTGGGAGCATATTCAGCAGGCTTTGCGTGAAACCAGCGGCAATGTCTCCGCCGCGGCGCGCCTCCTGGGTGCGCATCGCCGCTCGCTGCAAAGAAAGCTCGCACGTCGTCCGGGGCCGGAGCGCTATCCAGAGGATGACTCGAATAACTAGCCGGTTTTCTTCCGGAACCGCGCCGCCGCGGCTTCGGCGAGCTGGGCCGCGGTGGCGTTCATGCCCTTGCGGCCCGCCATGATGCTGTCGACCATCTCCGTGCCCGCGGTTTGCGGCGTGCCGGAGTCGAACGGCGGCTCGGGCGCATACTCGATCAG
>CAZFKW010000405.1:0-3533 GCA_964519795.1 uncultured Ramlibacter sp.
GACGATGTGCACCGAGCCGCCGGTGAAGTAGCCGCGCGTCTCTGCCAGCGCCAGCGTTTCCATGACGACGCCCTGCCCGGCAAAAGCGGCGTCGCCGTGCACCAGCACCGGCAGAACCTGCTTGCCCTGCGGGTCGGCGCGCCGGTCCATACGGGCGCGAACCGAGCCTTCAACCACCGGGTTGACAATCTCAAGGTGGGACGGGTTGAACGCCAGCGTCAGGTGCACCGGACCGCCAGGCGTGGTGACGTCGGAGCTGAAGCCCTGGTGGTACTTGACGTCGCCGCTGGGCAGGTCTTCAGGGGCCGTGTGGTCGAACTCGGCAAACAGGTCGGCGGGCAGCTTGCCCAGTGAATTGACCAGCACATTGAGGCGGCCGCGGTGGGCCATGCCGATCACGATTTCCTGGATGCCCTGAATGCCACCCATCTGGATGACCTCATCCATCGCTGCAATGAAGCTCTCGCCGCCTTCAAGGGAGAAACGCTTCTGGCCGACGTACTTGGTGTGCAGGAAGCGCTCCAGGCCTTCGGCAGCGGTCAGCCGGTCCAGGATGTGCCGCTTTTTCTCGGCCGACAGGTTGGGCTTGCTGCGGATGCTTTCGAGCTTCTGCTGCCACCAGCGCTTCTGGTTCTGGTCGGTGCTGTACATGAACTCGGCGCCAATGGTGCCGCAGTACGTTTCGCGCAGCGCGTTCAGCAGCTCGCGCAGCGTCATCGTCTCCTTGCCGAAATAGGTGTTGCTGGTGTTGAACACCGTTTCCTGGTCGGCATCGCTGAACCCGTAGAAGGCGGGGTCCAGGTCGGGAATGTTCTCGCGCTCGGTGCGCTTGAGCGGGTCCAGGTCGGCCCAGCGGGCGCCGACGTTGCGGTAGGCGGCAATCAGCTGCTGGACGGCGGTGCGCTTGCGGCCCATCTCGGAGTCGGCGCTGGCCAGCACGACCTTGGTCGTGCCCTGCTTGGCGCGCTCGGCAAAGGCATTGACCACGGGCAGGTGCGGCACGTCCTTGGCATTGGAGCCATCGACGGCGGGCACATGCTGCAGCGCATCAAAATAGCTGCGCCAGGTGTCGGGCACGCTGCCGGGGTTGGCCAGGTAGTTTTCGTACATCTCCTCGACATAGGGCGCATTGCCGCCGAAGAGATAGGAATTGCCGTTGTAGGCGTTATAGATGGACGCCGCTGTGGACGCCGAAGACGACGATGGATCGCTCATATTGCGCTGACCTCCGTTTCCCTCCGGGAAACATTAGCTTGGTTGGAAAACCTTCCGCGACACGGCTGGACCGGATAGCGGATGCGACGGTGGCAGGAAGGGCCTGTTTTGTTGCAGTATCGATTGTGCCACTAAATGATGACACGCATGCGCCTGCATGGCGCCGCGTTACATGGCAATACCCGGATTGCCTTCCACGCCAATCAGTCTGGGGTTGTTCAGCTTGCGTGGCTTCACTGACTTGTTGGCCTTGAGCCAGGTCTCCACCACTTCCCACACGGGCGGCCCGGCGTTTTTGCTGGCCTCCTGCACGGGCGCCCAGCCGGCGACCTTGTAGGACTTGCCGGCCTCGATGGGTTTGCCCCCAAGGCGCATGTCCTGGATGCGTGAACCCATCTTTGCGTTGGGGTCGCAGGCATAGGAAAGTCCGCCCACACGCACCATGTCGCCGCCCTGCTGGTAGTACGGGTCAGGGTTGAAGAGGTTGTCGGCCACGTCTTCAAGGATGGTCTTGAGGGTCTCGCCCGTCAGGTCTGACAGCGTCGTCCAGGGGTAGGTGATGGCCGTCTGGTCCATGAGGTGCTCGCGTGTGATGCCCTGGCCCGGCAGCAGCGAGGTGCCCCAGCGGAAGCCCGGCGAGAAAGCGATTTCGGCGCCGCGCACGTCCATCAGCGCATCGAGCACCAGTTGGTCGAAGCTGCCGTTGAAATTGCCGCGCCGGTACAGCGTGCCTTCCGTCGTGGCCAGGGTTTCTTCCAGCCTGGACTTGTAGGGCGCGCGAACCGTGTCGATGAGCGCAGCCATCTCGCGGTCAGCCGGCAGCAGGTTGGCAAACACCGGCAGCAAGCGGTACTTGAACCCGGTGACGCGCCTGTCCTTGACCTCCAGGTCCAGCACCCCCAGGAATTTGCCGTTACTGCCTGCGTTGGTAACGACAGTCTGCCCGCCCGGGTTCTTCACCACCACCGGCACAGGCACGCCGTCGTGCGTATGGCCGCCAAGGATGGCGTCGATGCCGGTGACGCGTGAGGCGAGCTTCAGGTCAACGTCCATGCCGTTGTGGCTGAGCAGCACCACTGCCTGTGCTCCCCTGGCGCGCGCGGCATCCACCTGTGCCTGCAGTTCCCGCTCCTGAATGCCGAAGCTCCAGTTGGGCACCATCCACGACGGGTTGGCGATGGGCGTGTACGGGAATGCCTGGCCGATGATGGCCACGGACACGCCATTCATTTCGCGGATGACCAGGGGCTTGAAGACAGGATCGTCAAAGTCCTTTGTCTTGACGTTCTGGGCCAGGAATTCAATCTTGCCCAGCTTTGTGTCAACCAGTTCCCTGACCCTTGCCTCGCCGTAGGTGAACTCCCAGTGCGCGGTCATGATGTCAACGCCCAGCAGCCTGCAGGCGTCCACCATGTCCTGGCCCTGCGTCCACAATGAGGTCGCGCTGCCCTGCCATGTGTCACCGCCGTCCAGCAGCAAGGCGCCGGGGCGTGACGCCCTGAGCCGCTTCACCAGTGTGGCAAGGTGCGCAAAGCCCCCCACCTTGCCGTAGCGGCGCGCGGCGCGCTCGAAGTCCAGGTATGCGAAGGCATGTGCTTCAGCGGTGCCCGCCCTGATGCCGGCGGCCTTCAGCAGGTGCTCGCCCACCAGGTGCGGCAACTGGCCCCGCATGTCGCCGACACCCAGATTCACGGAAGGTTCGCGGAAGTAGCTTGGCAACAACTGCGCATGGCAGTCGGTCATGTGCATCAGGTGCACGTTGCCGGACTTCGGCACGTCGTACAGGCTGGCGGCCTGCTGGGCGGACGCGTTGCGGCCCAGCGGAAATCCGCAGGCCAGCGCCGCCGCCATGACCGAGGAGAACTCGCGGCGGGAAAGATTCACGTTGGGTCCCTGGAAAGGGCCGCCCCGGAGGGCCGGCCTTTTACTGGTTGACGGGGGATTTGGGGTCCAGCAACAGGGCCATCACGTGCTGGAGCTGTTTTTCATTGAGGATGCCGGCGTGGCCAAAGCGTGGCATGTCCGAGCACGCGTTGTACGCCTTGGAGTTCCACAGCTTGCCCCAGGTGTAGTCAACAATGGGCTTGGCGGCAGCGGACGAGGGGTCGGTCACGCCGCGCAGCTTGCCGTAGTTGTACAGGCTCGGGCCGATGGAGCCGAACGACAGCTCCGCCTTGCTGATCTGGTGGCAGTTGTAGCAGCTGCCGCCGTTGGCGGCGGTTGCAGAGTCAGACCACGTCATGCCGCGGCCGTTCTGCGCAAGCTTCTCGCCCTCCTGCCAGCTGCCCAGGAATTTGCCGTCGGACGGCATCTTCACG
>CAZFKW010000406.1:0-3521 GCA_964519795.1 uncultured Ramlibacter sp.
ACCGCTTGCGATGAACAGGATGTGGTCGGTCTTGATGGGCCCATATTTGGTCGAGACGCTGGTGCCCTCCACCAGCGGCAGCAGGTCGCGCTGCACGCCCTGGCGCGACACCTCGGCGCCGCTGCCCTCGGAGCGCGAGGCTACCTTGTCGATCTCGTCAATGAATACGATGCCGTTCTGCTCGGCATTGCTGATGGCCTGGATCTTGATCTCTTCGTCGTTGAGGAGCTTTGCGGCTTCCTCGTCGATGAGCAGCTTCATGGCTTCGGCGATTTTCAGCTTGCGGGTGCTGCGCTTGTGCGCGCCGCCAAACTGGCCAAACATGCCGCGCAGCTGCTCGGTCATTTCCTCCATGCCGGCGGGACCCATGATTTCCAGCTGCGGCCTCGCTTCGGTCAGGTCGATCTCGATCTCCTTGCCATCGAGCTGTCCCTCGCGCAGTTTCTTGCGAAAAGCCTGGCGAGCGGCTCCATCAACCGCAGGTTCAACGGCTGTTGCCGTGCTGCGGGGGGGCGGGATCAGGATATCCAGAATCCGGTCTTCCGCCGCGTCTTCCGCGCGCAGGCGCACCTTGGCGGTCTCGGCGGCGCGCGTCTGCTTCACGGCCACTTCTGCCAGGTCGCGGATGATGGAGTCGACATCCTTGCCGACGTAGCCAACTTCGGTGAACTTGGTGGCTTCCACCTTGATGAAGGGCGCATCAGCAAGCCTGGCCAGCCGCCGGGCGATCTCGGTCTTGCCAACACCGGTGGGACCGATCATCAGGATGTTCTTGGGTGTGATTTCGGGGCGAAGTTTTTCGTCCACCTGCTGGCGCCGCCAGCGGTTGCGCAGTGCAATGGCAACGGCGCGCTTGGCGTCAGCCTGGCCGACGATGTGCCGGTCGAGTTCGGAGACGATCTCCTGTGGAGTCATGGATGACATGGGAATTTTTTTGCAGTTCAGTTCAGTCGAGCGTTTCGACCGTGTGGTTCATGTTGGTGTAGATGCACAGCTCGCCGGCGATTTCAAGCGACTTCTTGACGATGTCGCGCGCGGGCAGCTCCGTATGGTCTACCAGCGCCTTGGCCGCAGCCTGCGCAAAGGCGCCACCTGAGCCAATGGCAATGATGCCGTGTTCGGGCTCCAGCACATCGCCATTGCCGGTGATGATGAGGGAAGCCTCCCGGTCGGCCACAGCCAGCATGGCCTCCAGCCGGCGCAGGACGCGGTCAGTGCGCCAGTCGCGCGTGAGCTCGATGGCGGCGCGCACCAGGTGGCCCTGGTGCTTTTCCAGCTTGGCCTCGAACCGCTCGAAAAGGGTGAAAGCATCGGCCGTGGCACCGGCAAAGCCTGCGAGCACCTTGTCGTGATACAGCTTGCGCACCTTGCGCGCCGTGCCCTTGACAACAATGTTGCCCAGCGTGACCTGTCCGTCCCCGCCAATGGCCACCTGCATGCCGCTGGCAGTCTTGCGCCTCACACTGACGATGGTAGTTCCGTGAAATTGTTCCATTAGGAGAGTTTGGGGGCTGGAGAAAGAATTGCAACCTGGCGCAGACAAGACCCTTCAGGCATACGAAATCTCAATTCGTGGGAGCCGTGAAACCGCCCTTCGACAAGCTCAGGACGGGCCGCTGCATTGCCCCCGTCAGTGGAGGGGAGACGGCCGACAGGCCGTTTCGGGGGAGTCCAATACCGGGGGCGTCAATCAGTCCGGGGAACCACCCGCGCATGTTCGCTGATGCCGATCACATTGAAGAATGCTGCCACCAGCCGGTGCACGTCGCTGAACTGTACCTGCCGGCCCTCGGCCTGGCGTGACGTCACCCAGTTGAGCAGGGTGCCGGCGGCCGAGAAGTCCACACGGATCAGCTTGGCGCAGGAGATGACCATGATGTCAGCGCCCATCAGGCGGGCTTCGAGCTTGTCCAGGGCGGAGGTTGCGTCGCCCACAATATGACCCGCCAACTCGACGGCCGATATCTGCGACAGCTGCGAGCTGGTATGGGACGACTGCGTATCGCCGTAGCTGCTGCTGGGGCTGGACGGCATGGAGTCGTGGAAGGCTTCGCCAATGATGGTGTGGCCCGCCATGTAGCCGCCGTCGCGGTCCAGTGGCTTGTATTCGCACCGGGCGCTTTCCCAGGAGGGCGGGGACACCTCGTAGGTCACGCAGTAATCCAGCGCCACCAGCTCGAACTCATCCGGGCGGTGGGTCATGCGCAGCACTTCCATGCGCAGGCGCCACATATCCTGGTTGACTGACTTGTCGCCGGAGGGCGTGGCAGCCTGCAGGATCCGGTCCAGCGCCTCCGCGCCAATGAAGCGCAGTTGCACCGGCTGGGCACTCCAGCTGGCAAACAGCTTGCGCAACGGCTCGATGGCAGGCTCTTCAATGGACACGAGTTTGGTCCAGTCCAGGCGCCAGGGTTGCGGCGCCTTGACCAACGCGGCATTGAGCACCGCCAGCGACTGCGTGCCGAGGCTGCTGGCGCTCGTCCAGTCGGCAGTCTGCGTTGCTGCGGCAGAGGCTGTTGCCACCGGGGCAGCAGCCATGCGCCCGACCATCTCGGGAATTGAGAACCACAGCGGCGCAGAGCGGCCAAAGCGGCCAGCAAAGTCAATGGCGGCGCTTTCGAAGCGCTCCTGCTGCCCGGTCGCGCGGTACAGGTCGAACAGCGTCATCCAGGTTTCTTCATGGTTGCCGCGTGTACCCATGGCGCCCAGTGCTTCCAGCAGGCCGGCTTCGGCGCCGGAGTCGTCGCCGTTGGCAAAGCGGATGGACGCCTCCTCGAGTTCGGGGTCATGGGCAAACTCGTCAACCTCCACGGCAAACAGCTTGGAGGCGGAAAAGCCTGTGGCTGCGCCATCGTAGCTTCCGGCCAGACCGCCCACCTGCGGCGCCCTGCCGGCCTGGGCCACCGGCGACGGTGCCCGTGGTGCGGGCGCGGGCGGCATGCCCAGCGGCGGCCGGGGCCGCGCGCCCTGCAGCGGTGACGGATCTGTGCGCGCATAGGCGGCGCTGGCAGCCGGGGGTGGTGGCGCAGTCGGGGGTTGGGAATTCTCGAGCCCCGGCGACTGCGATGAAGCCGGGAAATTGGTCCGGATGGAGGAGTCGCCATGCTTGGTCTTCCACCACTGCATGGACATCTGCGCCTCAATCTCGTCGATCTTCTTGAGCGTCATGGCCCGGTCGTCGGGCTTGGAGGGCATCGAGCTTTGGAAAAACGAGGGTCTTGCCGCCGGATCCTGCCCGGCCATGGCCTCGCGGCGGCGCATCTTGCGCAGCATGTCGAACTCGCGCTTGCGCACGAAGTCATTGCGCCGCTTGCGCTCGATCATCTCCTTGAGCATCTGCTTGCTGTAGTTGCTCTCCCTGTCGGACTCCTGCTGGTCCAGGTCGGCCCAGTTGGTCGTCGGATTGCGGACGAACTTCACCACCTTCGAAAGCAAGCCGGCATTCTCGTCTTTGGCAGCCATGGTGGTCAGGTGTTGTGGATGTGGGAGGGCTCGGTTCGCAGATGACCAGGATCAGCCTA
>CAZFKW010000407.1:0-3508 GCA_964519795.1 uncultured Ramlibacter sp.
ACAGGCTCTGGCGCAGGCGGTCAAAGGTCTGGCTGTAGGCGCGCTTGACGCCCAGCTTGATGCCGGGCTGGCGAAGGGCATCGTTGAGTTGCCCCATCTCCGTCTTGAGCGTGTTGTTGCCCAGCAGGTGGAACACCTCGCGCAGCAGCTTCAGGTGAACCGAACGCACCGCATGGATCTTGGCGCCGCTGGCATCAAACTCACCGTGCTCAGCCTCGATGCGAGAGCGCATATGCTTGATGACGGAGGTGTTCTTGCCGCGCAGGCCCTTGAGCTCGAGCATCTGCTCGGCCAGGTCGCGCCGGCGGATGTTGATGACGCGGCCGGCTTCGTTGCGCAGCTCGGCAATGCCGGTGGCCACCGCACCACGCAGGATTTTCTGGCGCTGTCCCATCATGCCCCGGCCAAGCGCGTCTTCAAGTATTGGCAGGCAGCTCTTTTTGAGCAGCTCGGCATCGTTGTTGACCTTGGCCACCAGCCCCTTCTGCGCCGACACAGGGATCACCTGCTCCAGAGACAGCCCGAGGATTTCGGCCGATGTGGCGCGCTGGCGGTCAATCTGCGCCTGGATCTGCGCATGGGTGCTCAGCGAGTCCCACATGGTGTCGATCTTGTTCAGGACGACAAGGCGGGAGTCAATGCTGTGGTCTTCGGTGATGAGATGCTCGCGCCAGATGGCCAGGTCCGACTTGGTCACACCGGTGTCCGCCGCCAGGATGAAAACCACGGCATGGGCCTGCGGGATCAGGTTGACGGTCAGCTCGGGCTCGGCACCGATGGCGTTCAGGCCCGGCGTGTCCAGGATGACCAGGCCCTGCTTGAGCAGCGGGTGGGCAATATTGATGAGTGCATGCCGCCACTTGGGCACCTCCACCATGCCCTGCGCGTCCACCAGGGGGTTATCTTCAGGCACATCGTCATGCCAGAATCCCAGCGCGCGGGCCTGCTCCTGGGTCACCCGCACGGTTTCGGCCACTTTCTCAAGTGCCAGGGCCAGCTGGGCCGGGTCGTTGACATCAAGGTCGATCCGGGTCCATTTCTCGGGGACCATGCGCCATTCCATCAGGGCCTGCGGCTGCAGGCGGGTCTCAATGGACAGCAGGCGCAGGCAGGGCGGGACGTCGGCGTCATAGCCAAGCTCGGTCGGGCACATGGTGGTGCGGCCGGCGCTGGCAGGCATGATGCGGCGGCCGTAGCCGGCGAAGAAGATGGCATTGATCAGCTCGGACTTGCCGCGGGAAAACTCGGCAACGAAGGCCACCATGACCTTGTCGGAGCGCATCTGGCCTTCCAGGCGGCGCAACCGCTCCTCGACGGCGGAGTCGAGGAGCTCGTGGTCTTTCATCCACTCGGCCAGCAGCTTCAGGCGCAGTGCAAACTCTCGCCGCCATGCGCCATGCTGATCGAATTGTTCGTTGAATGATGTGGCCACGGAGTCCCCTGATAGCCTGTCAATATAGCATTGCAGGCGCTTTTTGAACGTCAGGATTTCTGGCAGTTAACGCAAAAATACGTAGCCCGTTGCCCCTGACGCATCATTTTGACGGGAGATGCACACACTTTGCAAGGCTTTCCGGCCCTGTCGTACACCATGGCCTCCAGCTGGAAATAGCCCGACTCCCCCTGGGCATTGGAAAAGTCGCGCAGCGTGCTGCCGCCTTTTTCCACCGCCCGGGCCAGCACATCGCGTATGGCCGCATGCAGGCGCGCGGCGCGCGGCCCGCTGAGCCTTGACGCCTTCAGCGTGGGACGGATGCCCGACAGGAACAGCGCCTCCGATGCATAGATGTTGCCCACGCCCACCACGACCTCCCCAGCCAGAAGCACCTGCTTGATGGCGGTGTTGCGCTTCTTGAGGCCGGCGTGAAAGGCCTTGAGGTCAAAGTCATCCGTCAGCGGCTCCATGCCGAGCCGGCCGAGCAGCTTCACCGCCTGCAAGGCGTCCTCCGCGTCCGCATACACCACCGCGCCGAATCGGCGCGGGTCATTCAGTCGCAGCACGCCGCGGCTGGTGGAAAGGTCAAAGTGGTCATGCGGTCCCGGCTCAGGCTGAGCGGGCGCAAAACTCAGGCTGCCGGACATGCCCAGGTGCATGAGCAGCAGGCCCTGGTCAAGGTCCACCAGCAGGTACTTGCCGCGCCGGCGCACGCCCAGTATGGTGCGGCCGGCCAGCAGGCGCGCATCCATGCCCAGCGGCCAGCGCAGCGGCTTGCCCGTGCGGGCCGATTCAATGCGCGCGCCGGCAATGCGGTCGGCAAAACTCAGGCGCGTGACTTCAACTTCGGGGAGTTCAGGCATCAATACATGCGGTTAACGGGCTTGGATTATTATGGTCCGATGGTGCGACTCGAAGTCGCTTCATAGCTGTGCAAGTCACAGCATTCAAGGAGTGTGTTTTCCCAGCGGAAACACAACGATTTCCTCCCCGGAAATCAATCAGCGAGACGCGCGGAATGCCTGCATTCTCCGTCTTAAGAACGCCTCCCCGAGGTTCTCTTGCAACGAAATTCGGCCCCTACGGCAGGGATTTTGTCGCCTGAACGCTACAGACTGGAAATTTATTTCCATCCGTAGACGCCGTCACTCCTGACGGCAAAGCGGCACCACTCAAGGTGCCTTGTTTCTGTAAACCGAAACCACTTCTGGAACGAAGTGACCTCAACTGTGCGTGCATCCCGAGTAATTGGGTTGTGCGGAGCCACGGTTAAACGATCTGCGCGCAAGCGCATAAATCCGGCGCCAGCCGGGTGAATCTGACGAGCAGGACGTCGGAGGATCGCTGAGGTATTGGGTATGGGAAACACAAGTGAACGTTCGTCTGAACCGTCGTAACCATAGTGCAGCTAACTCTTGTTTTTCGGCTTGCCGAAGAGCTGCGGCCAAAAGGCAACGCGTCTGAAACCCCGGGTCATCGACTTGGGTTTGTTCCCTTCGAACGCGCGGCGGATAGAACGTCCCTAACCCCATCTTCTGGCTCGCCAGCCAGATGGGCATCTTGGGAAACGAGGTAAACCCGATGCATCGCCACGTCCTTCGGGATGTGGCAACCCGAGCGCAAGCGAAGGCCATGGTGTAGCGGGCAGAGGAAGAAGCAGAAAGCGAATGGGCGCCTGTAACGGGCGTCATAGGGGTTCAAGATTTGCCCCGGCGTGAAAGCGCGCCGACTTGCTTCAGGTGCGACGGCGTAAGGCCGCTGCGAACTTCAACATGGCCCTGCGGGTGGTTTGCCCGCAGGGGCAGACCTTCGCCTGTATGGGTCTCCACACTGGAGAAGGTATGGAAACGATCAACGACGGCAACGTCTGTGATTCAGCGTCTTCAGGCGGACCGGCGGACTGGCATTCCATTGACTGGAAGAAGGTCCTCGAATTCGTCGGGAAGGCGCAGATGCGCATAGCGCAGGCAGAACTGGACCGGGATTTCCGAAGGGTCAAACGACTCCAAAGAGGCCTTGTCCGATCCTGGCAAGCCAAGGCATTGGCGGTCAGGAAAGTTACCGAGAACCAAG
>CAZFKW010000408.1:0-3492 GCA_964519795.1 uncultured Ramlibacter sp.
AGGCGACGATGATTGAAGGCGGCACTTTCCCGGACGAAATCAGCGAACGCCAGATCATGGGCGTGCCCACGGTGTTCCTCAATGGCACGGCGTTCGGCTCCGGCCGGATGACGCTGGAAGAGATCATCGCCAAGGTGGACACTGGCGCCGTGGCGCGCGAGGCCGGCAAACTCGCGGCCAAGGAGCCGTTTGACGTGCTGATCGTCGGCGGCGGCCCCGCGGGCGCGGCTGCGGCGGTGTATGCGGCCCGCAAGGGCATCCGTACCGGCATTGCGTCCGAGCGCTTTGGCGGGCAGGTGCTGGACACCCTGGGCATCGAGAACTTCATTTCAATCAAGGAAACCGAAGGCCCCAAGTTCGCGCTCGCGCTGGAAGAGCATGTGCGCACCTACGACGTGGACATCATGAACCTGCAGCGGGCCAAGGGCCTCGCCCAGGACGACGGAATGATCCGCGTGGACCTGGAAAGCGGCGCTTCGCTCAAGGCCAGGTCGGTGATCCTGTCCACCGGCGCGCGCTGGCGCAACATCAACGTGCCCGGCGAGAAGGAGTTCAAGAACAAAGGCGTGGCCTACTGCCCGCATTGCGACGGCCCGCTCTTCAAGGGCAAGCGCGTGGCGGTGATTGGCGGCGGCAATTCGGGCGTGGAAGCCGCCATCGACCTGGCCGGGATCGTGGCCCATGTGACATTGATTGAATTTGACACCCGGCTGCGCGCCGACGAGGTGCTCCAGCGCAAGCTGCGCAGCCTGCCGAATGTCACCGTCCTCATGAATGCCCAGACCACGTCCATCACCGGCACCGACAAGGTAAACGGCCTGACCTGGAAAGACCGTGCCTCCGGCGAGGAAAAGCGCGTCGACCTCGAGGGCGTGTTCGTGCAGATCGGCCTGGTGCCCAACACCGAGTGGCTCAAGGGCACGCTGGAATTGTCCAGGCACGGCGAGATCGTAGTCGATGCTCGCGGCCAGACCTCAATACCCGGCGTATTCGCAGCAGGTGACGCCACCACCGTGCCTTTCAAGCAGATCATCATTGCCGCTGGTGACGGCGCCAAGGCCGCGCTCGGCGCCTTTGACCACCTGATCCGCAGCACCGCGCCGGCCTGAATGCAAACAGTTCTCACACGCAGGCAGACCCAGCGCGTGTGGGAATGTGCTGCGCACAGGGATTTCCCGGACAATGGGCGCTTCTCTCACACTACAACAGGAGCGACCCATGCAAGGCGACGCCAAAGTCATCGAACACCTGCAAGCCCAGCTCAAGAACGAGCTCACCGCCATCAACCAGTACTTCCTGCACTACCGCATGCTCAAGCACTGGGGCTTGGACAAGCTGGCGAAGAAGGAATACGAAGAGTCCATCGGCGAGATGAAGCATGCCGACAAGCTGATGGACCGCATCTTCATGCTGGACGGCCTGCCGAACCTGCAGGACCTGGGCAAGCTGATGATCGGCGAGGACGTGCCCGAATGCCTCAAATGCGACCTCAAGAGCGAAATGGGCGCCCAGGCCACCATCAAGGAAGGCATGGCCCATTGCGAAAGCGTGCGTGACTATGTGTCCCGCGACCTGCTGCAGGGCATCCTGGACGACACCGAGGAGCACATCGACTTCCTGGAAACCCAGCTGGACCTGATCGGCAAGGTCGGGATCCAGAACTACCTGCAGTCGCAGATGGGTGAGGTCAGCTGAGCGGTGTTGCCCCGCAGCCACGAAAGGCCTTCCTTGAAGGCCTTTTTTGTTGCCAAAACGCAATACATAACGAGAACGATTCGCATTTGTGATTAGAATTGTTACGTTCCCTACGTAGCAAGCCATGCGCGCATCCTGAAAGGTTGCGTCCTGCGGTAGCCAGCTTCTGTATTCACCCCAGCTGGACTACACATGACACGACGCAAACCAAACCGCAAATCCGCTCTCCCCGCCCGCCACCAGGCAACTGCCGCTGCCTTGCGCGCGCCCGCATCTGCCAACCTCCTGCCCCTGGGGGCCATGCTCCTGGCCGGCTCCATGAGTGCCATGGCGCAGCAGGCAGCGCCTGCTGCCGATGCGGGCAAGACGCTGGCTCCCGTGACCGTCAGGGAAAAGGCTGAAGCGCCCCAGGGCAAGGACTCCGTGCGCGCGACGACCACCACCATAGGAAAAGGCAACCAGCAGTTGCGGGACATCCCGCAATCCATTACCGTCATTACCGAGAAGCTCATTGACGACCGGAACTACGACACAGTGCGCGATGTGCTGCGCAATACCGGCGGCGTTTCCTTCCTGGCCGCCGAAGGCGGCGAAGAGGACATCCGCCTGCGCGGCTTCAGCCTCCAGGCCACTGGCGACGTGTTCGTGGACGGCATTCGCGACCCGGCGTTCTATGACCGCGACACCTTCAACAACGACCGCGTGGAAATACTGCGCGGCTCCGCATCCATGCTGTTTGGCCGCGGCTCCACAGGGGGCGCTATCAATCAGGTCAACAAGCTGGCCCGCCCCATTGACGAGCATGAAGTTGATGTGACGCTGGGCAACTACAACTTCCGCCGCATCACCGGCGACTTCAACATCCGCACCGGCGAGGATGCAGCACTGCGCCTCAATGCAATGGCCAACACGGCCGGCAACAACGGCGCCGGCAGCAGCATCGACAAGAAAGGCCTGGCGGGCAACTACCGATTCGGCATCGGCACTGCCAACGAGTTCTCGCTGGGCTTCTACCACCTGGACAACAACAATGGCATGAACTACGGCATGCCGTGGATTCGCCCGAATGCAGGCGATCCTCCATCAGCCACAACCCTGATCACCAAGCTGCCAGCCGAGAACTACTACGGCATGGCCAGCGACTACAACGCCGGCCAGGCCACGTATTTCACGCTGGGCCACACCCACCGCTTCTCGGCTGTCAGTGAACTCAAGACCGTCATCCGCAAGGGCCAGTACAAGCGCGACCAGCGTGCTGGTACGGTGCGCTTTGCAAACGCCGCCTCCCAACCAGGAGGACAGGCCGTGACGCTGGCAAACTTCGGCCCGAACACCGTGTTCAACCGCGGCACACAGTTGAAGATCCAGGACATGGACAACCTGTATGCACAATCCGACTACTCCAGCAAATTCCAGGCTTGGGGCGTGAAGCACGAAGTGCTGGCCGGCATTGACTATGCGCATGAAGAGCGGCAGGTCTTTGGCGCACGCAACGCGGCGCAGGGAGGCGTGACGCTGACCAAACCTCCTACCACTGCCGGCACGCCGGACGACGGTGCATGGATCAGCGAGAGTTCACGCGTCCTCGGAACAAACAATGATTACGTCTCCAAAGGACTCGGGGTGTATGCACAGGACCTGATCCAGGTTGCGCCGCACTGGAAGGTACTGGCAGGACTGCGTTACGACAAGATGACCGGGGACTACAACACGTATAACCTGGGCACCGGCGCCGTCACGAACAGCTACCGGATGTCAGTGGGCGAGTGGAGCAAGCGCTTCGGCGTGCTGTTCCAG
>CAZFKW010000409.1:0-3442 GCA_964519795.1 uncultured Ramlibacter sp.
GAAGAACTTCGTCTCCAGTCGGTAGATCAGGTCCTCGCCGATGCGGGCGTTCAGATCACCGCTGCTGAAGCGCTCGTTGGCCTTGAGGATGCGCGTGATCGGCCGGCGTATGCCCCATTCCGCCAGGGCCAGCCCGACCAGGATGACCAGCAGCGTCGCGGCCAGCACCCCGGTGAGCACTGAACGGGCCCGTGCTTCAGAGGCCTGCGCCAGATCCTGTGTGGGCACGCCAAGCGTAATCTTCAGGCCCGTGTCCCAGGCCGCCGGCAAGGTTGCGGCCGCCCAAAACCGCGCCACACCGTTGGGACCGGTGAATTCCGCCGTGTCACCATCATTGGCTTGCAGCGCAAAACGCCCCAGCTCGGTGGACGCCAGGGATGTTCCGAGCAGCACCGATGCCTTGGTTCCTGTTTTTGTCAACGCATTGCCCGCGATCACCACACCACTCCTGTCAAGCATGGTGAGGACCGTGTCAGGGTACGGCTGGGTTGCCACCACACTGCGCCCGATACGATCCAGGTTGATGGACGCCAGCAATACAAAGCGAACCTGTCCCTCTGCATCGCGCGAAGCCAGCGCCGCCTGCATGACGCCAATGCCTGTCAGGCGGCCGAAGGCGGGCTCCAGCGCAAGTCCCGGAGCTGCCATGGCCTTGCGAAAGTACTCCCGGTCAGTGAGGTTGAGCTGCCTGCCCGTACGCAGCGAGTCGCAGAACAGTTCGCCGTCGGGCTTGATCGTCAGGATGCCGGTGTATTGCGGATAGTTCTGAAGCACGCCGGCCAGGTAGGCAGAGCATGCCTGCCTGTCATCCGTGTCGAGTTCGCGTGACTGGCTCAGGCCGAATAGCAGGTGCTGTGCGGCGTCAATGCGGTTGGCAAGCTCCTTGCTGGCATTGCGCGCCTGCACCGCCAGGTTGCGGCTGGCTTCAGCAATGTCGCTGGCGCGCTGCTCCAGCAGGTAGTCCACCAGGACCGCAGCCCTCAGCAGCGCTGCAAACAGCAGCACCAGAAGAATGCGGCCACGCAGGCCGAGTTTGGATTTCCTGGATGACATGGTCCCCATCTGCCGGAGCGCCGTGATTGGCGCGTCACACCACATGTAGCGGGGAGTCTACGCGACGCAAGGGCCCTGTGCTTAGGACAATTGCCTCTTTTTCAGTCGTCGCGCGGCAGCTTCTTCGCGGCCGCAAAATAATCCATGGCTGCCAGCACGCCCGAGCCGGCCAGCTTGACGCCCGCAAGCTTCAGCCCCATCTCGCAACCAGACAGCGCCGCCAGGAGCGTGAGGTCATTGCTGTCGCCAAGGTGACCAATGCGGAACATCCTGCCCTTGACCTTGCCCAGGCCCGTGCCCAGCGAGCAGTCGAACCGTTCGTAGATGATGTTGCGCACGGCGTCGGCGTCAACGCCATCGGGCATCATGACGCCCGTCAGCACCGGTGAGTACACCGCCGGGTCGGCACACTGGATCTGGAGCCCCCAGGCCCGCACCGCCGCGCGCACGCCCTCGCCCCACCGCTGGTGGCGGGCAAAGACGGCGTCCAGCCCCTGAGCCAGCAGCATGTCGCAGGCTTCGCTCAGGCCGTAGAGCAGGTTGGTGTTGGGCGTGGACGGCCAGTAACCGGACTTGTTCATCGCAATGATCTCGTCCCAGGCCCAGAACGCCTTGGGGCACCTGGCGGTTCTGCTGGCCTCGATGGCCCTGGCGGACACGGCATTGAAGCTGATGCCGGGCGGCAGCATCAGGCCCTTCTGCGAGCCGCTCACGCTCACGTCGACACCCCACTCATCGTGGCGGTAGTCGGCAGACGCCAGGCCGGAGATGGTGTCCACCATCAGCAGGGCCGGATGCTTCGCGGCGTCAATCGCCTTGCGAACGGCGACGATGTTGCTGGTGACACCGGTGGAGGTTTCGTTGTGCACCACGCACACCGCCTTGATGGCGTGCTGGGAGTCTGCCCTGAGCCGCTCCTCGATGGCGCTGGCGTCGACACCATGGCGCCAGCCGTCCGCGCCGGGCCGCCCGAGGAATTCCGTCTTCAGGCCAAGCCGCGCGGCGAGCTTCTGCCACAGCGTGGCGAAATGCCCGGTCTCATACATCAGCACCAGGTCGCCGGGGCTCAGGGTGTTGGCAAGCGCCGCCTCCCAGGCGCCAGTGCCCGACGCAGGGTAAATGATGACGGGCTGCTTCGTCTGGAAGATCTTGCCGATGCCAGACAGCACCTTCAGACCCAGGACCGCGAATTCCGGGCCGCGATGGTCGATGGTGGGCAGGCTCATGGCACGCAGGATGCGGTCGGGCACAGGGGATGGGCCGGGGATTTGCAGGAAGTGCCTGCCGGCCGGGTGGAAGTCGAGTGCGGGCATGAATCTGGTATGGGGTGCGGCTGGACGGAGTGGGATAAATTCAGAAAGCAGTCATTTTTTGCATACAAAATACATTTGTCAATAGATTTCTCTCTATTTTATATAGGGAAGATTCTCTTTACACCATAAATTTTTGAATACAAAATATCCGCATGACAGCTGAAGTCATTGCCATCCCCCACCCCGGCCTTCACGGGCAGGTAGCCCACAGCCTGCGCCAGATGCTGGTGGAGGGCCGTATCGCGCCGGGTGTGAAACTCAATGAGCGTGAGCTGTGCGAGATGCTCCAGGTCTCCCGGACCCCCCTTCGCGAAGCCATCAAGATGCTGGCGGCCGAGGGCCTGGTTGAACTGCTGCCCAATCGCGGCGCGATCGCCGTGGAACTGACCGAGGCCGACGTGCTTGACACGTTTGAGGTCATGGGCGGGCTGGAAGCCATGTCCGGCGAGCTGGCGGCGCAGCGCATCACACCTGCGGATCTGGCGGAAATCCAGGCAATGCACTACGAGATGATGGCCGCCTGGACGCGGCGCGACCTGCCTGCCTACTATGGCCTCAATGCCGGCATTCACCGCGCGATCAATGCCGCTGCCGGGAACGCGGTGCTGACCAGCACCTACAACCAGGTCAATGCCCGCCTCCAGGCACTGCGTTTTCGCTCCAACCAGGACGAGGGAAAGTGGAAACAGGCGGTCATGGAGCATGAGCAGATGGTGGAGGCACTTGCCGCACGCGATGGCGCGGCCATGCGCAGAATTCTCACGCAGCACCTGGACAACAAACGGGATGTGGTCCTGGAGCAGCTGCGGGCGCGGACAGCACAGGGCAGGACCGCATGAACTCCCCCCCGCCGCGTGGCGCCACGCGGCCGGGAGCCGCGGCCGCCTATGACCGGGTCTCGCGCCTTGGCAATGAGGTCGCCGGACGGCTGGCGCAGCGCCTGGCGGCTGAAACGCAGGGGGAAGTGCTCTTCAGCCCGGCCGACCGGGGCCGCTACGCAACGGACGCCTCCATGTACCAGGTCATGCCGGTGGGCGTCTTCGTACCGGCCAGCGCCAGCAGCTCGTCGAACGCGC
>CAZFKW010000410.1:0-3414 GCA_964519795.1 uncultured Ramlibacter sp.
CCCCGAGCTTGACCCGGCTTTCTATGACGATGTGGCCAAGGCCTATGGCGACGAGCTTCGCTCCCTGGCCGCCGCAGGCTGCACCTATGTGCAGATGGACGACACCAACCTGGCCTACCTGTGTGACGAGAAAATGCGGGAGGCTGCGCGCCAGCGCGGCGACGACCCCAACGAGCTGCCGCACCGCTATGCGGCCTTCATCAACAAGGTGGTGGCGCAAAAACCCGAAGGCATGCTGCTGGCGATGCACCTGTGCCGTGGCAACTTCAAGAGCACCCACGCAGCCGCCGGGAACTACGAGCCCGTGGCCGAAGCGCTGCTCAAGGAAATGAACCTGGACGCCTACTTCATGGAGTACGACGACGCCCGCTCGGGTGACTTCAAGCCCCTGCGCTACCTGCCCAAGGGCAAGACGGTGGTGCTCGGCCTGGTGACCACCAAGTTCGGCGAGATGGAAGACAAGGACGATCTCAAGCGCCGCATCGACGAGGCCGCCAAGTACGCGCCGATGGACCAGCTGGCCCTGTCACCCCAGTGCGGTTTCTCCAGCACCGTGCATGGCAACAACATCGCCGTGGAAGCCCAGCGCAACAAGCTGCGGCTGGTGGTGGAGACTGCGCAGGAAGTCTGGGGGTAATCAGACGCCCGCGAAGCGCCCACCTGAGCTGCTAAGGCGACCTGTGTAAACGAGGCGCCGACAGAGCGTCGATCTGGTCGGCCACGACTTCATTGATGCGCTCCAGGCGCGGCAGCCTGGCCGCAGCCAGGGCAGCGCGCAACTGCAGCAAGTCCTTCACCGCGGGCGCAACCTTGATCTGGGCGATGGCGGCGTCGGCATTGCCGGCCTTGATGAGGGCCAGCACCTTGACGGCCCATTCGCTGGTTCTTGACATGGATTCACCCTCGCTGGCATTGCCGGTATTGCGGGACCATGGTAGCCCATGCGGGTAAGATGCCCCATCCCTCGCGGCCCGCAGCGGCCGCCGCCCCATTTCTTCCTGCGGACCCACGCCCATGCTCAAACCCCGTCTCCTCGTCATCGCCATTGTTTCACTGGCCGCCTGCGCCGCCCAGGCCCAGACTCCCGCTCCTGCTGCCGCATCACCCGCCAAAAAGGAGCTCGTTGCCAGAATTCTCCAGTTGCAGCAGCCGGGCATTGAAGCCCTGGCAACCAACCTGGCCCAGCAGCCGGCCGGACAGGTCATGCAGGGCGCAGGCGTTGCACTGCGCACGCGCGTGCCCGCCGACAAGCGCGAAGCACTGGGCACCGCCATCCAGGCAGACGTGAAAAAGTATGTGGATGAAGCCGTCCCCCTGGCACGCGACCGCGCCGTCAAGCTGGCGCACGGCACCATCGGCCCCATCCTCGAAGAAAAGCTGACAGAAGATGAGCTCAAGCAGGTGATTGCGATCCTTGAGTCGCAGGCCTTCGCCAAATTCAACCGGCTGCAACCGGAGATGCAGAATGCGCTCACGGCAAAGCTGGTGGCTGAAACCCGCCCGCTGATCGAGCCCAAGATCAGGGCACTGGATGCCACGGTGTCCAGGCGCCTGGGGATTGAACCCGTACCGCCTGCGCAAGGCGCCAGCGGCCCGCGCCGCGCGGCCAGCAACTAGGGCCTGTTCACAGGGCAGAATACAGGTTCCGGCCGGGCTGTGGCCTAATCGGGGCTGGACAATTTTTTATTTCAACGGAGCCATCCATGCCGAGAGAACCCAGAACAGAAGCCGAACGCAAGGCATCGCCCAAGCCGATCCCCGTGCCAGGCATGACCACCACTACAGGCAAGGGCCAGAAGATCAGCCTGGAGCGGGGCACTTCGACCCGCAGCAAGAAGAACCCGGGCAAGCGCCCCCGCAAGGGCGGCTGACCCGCGCGGGCCGGCGCGCCCAGCGCAGGCCCCCGCCATTGCGGCCGTTATGGCCGGCAACGAAACCCCGGTACCCAGCCGGGGTTTTCCATTTGGGCCTGACTTTTCTTCCTTGGCCCCTTCAAGCCCTGCGCCCCGGCTACGGCGGCACGGCCCCGGGCACATTGCTGCCATCCGACGGCGTGATCACCGTGGCACGGCCGTCCGGCGTGATCCTGAGGTTCGAGGTGCTGGAAGGAATTGACCCGGGTATGGCCGTCGCTTCAGGTGAGAGCACGGTGGCGCGACCGTCAGGCGTGGTTGACTCCGCGGGGACGGGCGGCCCGCCACGCGCCTGGTCCAGCGCCGCGCCTGCCGCACGCACACAAAGGTCGCGTTGCGGCGCAGGGAGGTTGGCGTTGTTGCACAGCGCAATCTCGCGGGCATACCGCGCCTGCGCGGCCGCAAGGTCCCCGGATCCCTGTGCCATCACCGGCACCGGGAGAACCGCCGTGGCAGCCAGCGCCAGCGCCGCCAGCCCGTCTCCTGCCGCAAAGGGACGGCTCTTGATCACGGCATCAGTTCCTGTAGGGCTTGGGCGGCATGGCGTCGCCGGGCCGCCTGTCTATGCCGCGCGCAGCAACTTCCCGGACATACACGGTGCTGACCAGCGGGCAATCCGGGTCGTTGCCAAATACCATATGCCCGCCCGGATACACGGACGGAAGCACCTCATGGATCTGGTAGCTCATGTTCACTGGCGGGGTCTGGGCGTTGTAGACGATGCGGTTTGAGGCGTCATAGACGGTGAAGCAGGCCAGGGCATGCGGCGCGGCAAGCACGGTCAACGACAACAGCACGGCGAATTCAAGCAGTTTCTTCATGGCAGATTCCTTGCAATCGGGCATGCCGTAAACAGACATTCTGTCCACGCGCCGACATTGCCACCCCATCATGCGGCCCTCCCTGGACCTTGCGCGTCATCCATTCGCGCGATCCGCTGTCAGCCAAATCCCACTGTCGCGTGGGGGCTCGCAATCGGGCATGGCGCCGCGATAGCATCCGGGCATGTTCGAGAAAATGCTTGCGAGCTTCCGGGAATTCGCGCGAAGCAGGCCGGGAAAGCGGTTCCAGGACCGCTATGCGCGTGCCCGTCATGACGACAAGGGATTCGCCCACCGGGCCCTCATGACAGGGCTGGGCGCCCTTGTCTTCGCAGCCGGTATCGTCATGCTCGTGGCACCCGGCCCCGGCCTGTTGGCCATGCTGGGCGGCGCCAGCCTTGTCGCACAGGAATCACGGATTCTGGCCGGCAAGATGGACCTGGCCGAACTCTGGCTGCGCCGCATGTGGACCAAGCTGCGCACGTTCTGGCGGCGGAAGGCATCCAGCGGGACCAAGACGCTGCTGGTGATCTCGGCATTGTGTATTCTCGGGGTGGTGGCATTCGGCGCCTTCGAAATCATCCAGACCTTCACCTGACACCGGCCCGCGGCCATCCGCGGCCTTCCTGAACATGTACTCCGCCAAAGAGGCAGCCCATGCGGCCGCCAATCGCCGTGGC
>CAZFKW010000411.1:0-3096 GCA_964519795.1 uncultured Ramlibacter sp.
GACGGCATGGCACAGAGCCAGCGCACAAGAGCCGAAGGCGCGATGGACACGGTGCTGACCAACGCCCTCATCATCGACCACTGGGGCATCATCAAGGCCGACATCGGCCTGAAGAACAGCCGCATCGCCGCCATCGGCAAGGCCGGCAACCCCGACACGCAGCCCGGCGTTGACATGATCATCGGCCCCGGCACCGAGATCATCAGCTGCGAAGGCATGATCGTCACGGCCGGCGGCATCGACTCGCACATCCACTTCATCGCGCCGCAGCAGATCGAGGAAGCACTCACCTCTGGCGTGACCACCATGCTGGGCGGCGGCACAGGCCCGGCCACCGGCACCTTTGCCACCACCTGCACGCCCGGCCCCTGGAACATCGAGCGCATGCTGCAGGCGGCCGACGGCTTCACCATGAACCTGGGCTTCCTTGGCAAGGGCAACGCCAGCCTGCCGGCGGCGCTGCAGGAGCAGATCAGTGCCGGCGCCATCGGCCTCAAGCTCCATGAAGACTGGGGCACCACGCCATCGGCCATTGACAACTGCCTGGATGTGGCCGAGGCCACCGACACGCAGGTGTCCATCCACAGCGACACGCTCAATGAGTCGGGTTTTGTGGAGAACACCATTGCCGCGACCAGGGGCCGTGTGCTGTGCGCCTTCCACACCGAAGGCGCCGGCGGCGGCCATGCGCCGGACATCCTGCGCGTGGTCGGCGAGGCGAACTTCCTGCCCTCCTCCACCAACCCCACCATGCCCTACACCGTCAACACGGTGGATGAGCATGTGGACATGCTGATGGTCTGCCACCACCTGGACGCCGCCATCGCTGAGGACCTGGCCTTTGCCGAGAGCCGCATCCGCAAGGAAACGATTGCCGCCGAAGACATCCTGCACGACCTGGGCGCCATCAGCATGATGTCCAGCGACTCGCAGGCCATGGGCCGTGTGGGTGAAGTCATCATCCGCACCTGGCAGACCGCGCACAAGATGAAGGTGCAGCGCGGCTGGCTGGCCCGCCCTTCGACCGCTTCGACAGGCTCAGGACAGGCTGGGTCAGGAGGATCGGGTTCCGTTCGGGCTGAGCTTGTCGACGCCTCGCAGCGCAATGACAATTTCCGGGTCAAGCGCTACATCGCCAAGTACACCATCAACCCGGCCATTGCCAACGGCGTGTCGCACGAGATCGGATCTCTTGAAGTCGGCAAGTGGGCCGACCTGGTGGTCTGGCGTCCGGCCTTCTTCGGCATCAAGCCCTCCACCGTCCTCAAGGGCGGCTTCATCGCCCTGGCCGCCATGGGCGACCCGAATGCGTCCATACCGACGCCGCAACCGGTGCACTACCGGCCGATGTTCGGTGCTTTCGGGGGCGCCATCGCCCGGGGCTCGCTGACCTTCGTGTCTCAGGCGGGCTTCAATGCCGGTGTGAAGGATCGGTTTGGCCTGGGCAAGAACATGGCGGTGGTCAAGGGCATACGCGGCATCCGGAAAAAAGACATGGTCCACAATGGCTATGCGCCAACGATGGAAATCGACGCGCAAACCTACTCCGTGCGCGCCGACGGCGAACTGCTCACCTGCGAGCCCGCCACGACGCTGCCGATGACGCAACGCTATTTTCTTTTTTAAGTCCAATGCTCCAGGTTTCCAAACTGCTCCCGAACGGCAGGGGGCTGGCCCCCGTGCTCCTCAAACGCGCCGCCACGGTTGAACTCGACTGGGACGTGCGCCAGAAAAGCCGCTTTGAAGCGACCGACTCGCAGGGCCGGCAGATTGGCGTGTTCCTGCCGCGCGGCACGCTGGTGCGCGGCGGCGATGTGCTGGTGGCTGAAGACGGCTCGCTCATCAAGGTCGTTGCCGCGCCACAGCCGGTGCTGGTCATCACCCACTGCGGTGAGCACGGCTCGCCGTTCGACCTGACGCGCGCAGCCTATCACCTGGGCAACCGGCATGTGCCGATCGAACTGCGGCCCGATCACCTGAAGATAGAGCCCGACCATGTGCTGGCCGACATGCTGCGCAGCATGCATCTGATCGTGAGCGCCCAGGATGCCGCCTTTGAGCCCGAAGGCGGCGCCTATGGGTCACATGGCCGTGGTTCGCACGGCGGCCACAGCCATGGCCATGCGCCGGCAAAGCCAAAGGAAAAGGGCTTTCGCCCCTGGGCGCCCGAGCTGATGCCCGATGACGAGCCGGCAGTTGAGCCTCAAGCCCATTCCCATGACGGCCACTCAAACAAACCTGGCCATGACCACCCACACGGTCACCCGCATTGAAGTCGCGGCGGGTCTCCCTGCTGCCAGCCTTCTGCAATTGATCTGGCTGGCATCGCCGGCCTTGCCGGTTGGCGGCTTCTCGTATTCCGAAGCACTTGAAGCCGCTGTGGACCGGGCGGGCGTGACCACTGAAGCAGCCGCCTCGGACTGGCTCACCGGCCAGTTGCACCTGGCCATCGCGCGCGGCGACCTGGCCATCGCTGCGCAAGCTGTCACGGCATGGCGCCATGACGACCGGAGCCGCATCGAATCGCTCAACGCCTGGGTTGTGCAAACCCGCGAGACCAGCGAGTTGCGCCTGCAGGCCACCCAGATGGGCCGCTCGCTCGTGGAATGGATGCGCAACCATGAACTCGCCCAGGACAAGGTCGAATGGCTCGCGGGCATTGACCCGACCTACCCCGTCGCCTTTGCGCTGGCCGCATCGCAGACGCAGGCGCCCGTACGCGACTGCCTGCTCGCCTTCGCCTTCGGCTGGGCCGAGAACATGATGCAGGCCGCGCTCAAGGCCGTGCCGCTGGGCCAGAGCTCGGGACAGCGCATACTGGCCCGGCTCGCGAATGAAATCCCTGGCGCCGTTGACGAGGCCATGACCTTGAGCGACAACGACCGCCAGGCCTTCAGCCCGATGCTGGCCATCCTCTCCGCACAGCACGAAACCCAATACTCACGCCTCTTCAGGTCCTGACACCATGAGCATGCACCACATCGCCAACCGCACCAAAAAACTCCCCCCCTTGCGCGTAGGCATCGGCGGCCCCGTCGGCTCCGGCAAGACAACCCTGCTGGAGATGCTCTGCAAGGCCATGCGCGACAGGTACGA
>CAZFKW010000411.1:3162-3398 GCA_964519795.1 uncultured Ramlibacter sp.
GGGCGGCTGCCCGCACACCGCCATCCGCGAAGACGCCTCGATCAACCTCGAAGCCATCGACCGCATGCTCGAAGACTTCCCGGATGCCGACGTGGTGTTCGTCGAATCCGGCGGAGACAACCTGGCCGCCACCTTCAGCCCCGAGCTGAGCGACCTGACCATCTATGTCATCGACGTCGCGGCCGGCGAAAAAATTCCGCGCAAGGGAGGCCCCGGCATCACCAAGAGCGATCTCT
>CAZFKW010000412.1:0-1938 GCA_964519795.1 uncultured Ramlibacter sp.
TGTCGGCCCGCCATAGCGGCGCGGCTTGGCCAGGCTGTAGGGAGGCGACGTGAGGATCAAGGCAATCGGCTCATCCAGCCGGGCCAGCGCCTCGCAGGACGACCACAACGCCAGTCCAAGGTCGGTGCTGAAGCCCACCAGGGTCAGCCCGGGCGAGATGGGCGTCAATTCCTTCTCGCGCGGCCGCAGTCGCCAGATTCCGCGTTTGCCCGGGACGCGCTCCAGCAGGTCCAGCTTCTTTAGCGACTGCTGGTACCACCTCACCTTGCGCCTGGCCACGCAATGCACCTTGCCTGCCTTCCCGATGGGCTCGTGGTGGTCAAAGTGCGCGGGCTCGAGGTTTTCCGCCTCCCGCAAGGCCCGGTACAGCGCCTCATTCGAGAGTTCTTGTCCTGCGGCATACGCGTCAAGGACCGCATGCATTCCCATCGTGTGCGGGGGCGAAGTGCTTGCCCGCATGGTCAAAGCTCAAACCCATCGCGCAGCGGACCGGCGCCGACCTTGCGCAGTACCTTGGCGATGTGGCCGGCGTAGACGGCGACGATCTTCCAGTACATGGCCGCCGGCGCCTTGTGTGATTTCCAGGATTTGGCCGCCTTCGCCTGGGCGTCACGTCGAATGTCCTGCAGGAACAGCAACAGCCATTCGCGGGCCGGCGTCGGCATCTCGGCCGCGCGCGCGGCGCTGGGCAGTCCCAACAGGGGGTTGCGCACGTCGGGTCGGGCGGACCGCTCAGCTGGTGTGCCCGCCGGCGTCTGGGCGCGTTCGAATAGATCAATAAACATGCAGCCAGCGTCTCATGGCCCTCGCTGCTGTCAAGGGGCCAGCTGGGCCGACACGGAAGTGCCGGTCTAAAAGCTGTAGTTGGCGGCCTGCCAGCGCTTGAGCACGCGGTAGTCATGCTCCGCCAGTTCGTGGCGCCCCGCCTCAACCGCCTCGATCACCATTTCCATGGCCCAGCCGCCAAGACGGTTGCCGTGCAAGGCAAAGAAATACCACGCGAACGGACACTCCATCTGGTGGTCTATGTCCTCCAGGTACTCCCTCAACTCGCTGAATGTGTCCGGGCGATCCAGCATCTGCTCGACCGCCGTGAGCGCGGGACCGGCCCACATCGGAACGAACTGCATGTGCCTGATGCCGTCACGCTCGGTGTGGTCGCTGGTGTTGAAGACCCAATGGTCCGAGATCAGGTGGCCGCCGCGGCCGGCGCTGCTGTCACGCCAGTCGTCGAACATGCGTTGACCCGACCATGGCAGGTTGTACGCCGCCGGCGCGAACTCGCCGTGCGTCAATTTCCGAGTGACGGATTCCTTGCCAGGAATCAGGTCCGTCACGTTGATGATCTTGTTGCGGGTCGACGCCAGGAGCTCCATATGGCACACGCCTGCCTCCCTGACGAATGTCGCCATGGAAACGATGTCGCCGAGCGCATAGCTCGTTGGCCTGATGGTTGTCTGCGCCGCGCGGGGGAGTTCGTCACCGAAGCCATAGAGGAGATCCTGAAGCTCGGTGACCTGCTGCCACGATGGCTCTTGGAGCAGCTCGCGGTGAATGCGCTCGGTTTCCACCCTGATGTCCAGCTGGATGAAGTCTTCCTGGGTGACGCCGTCCAGATGGTGGACCAAGTACAGGTTCTCCACGTCGCATCGCGAAAGAAAGAGATTGCGCTCCCGTAGCCGTTTCCATGTAGCGGCAGCATTCCCTCCGTCGGCAGCGATTTCCCGTCTCAGGAATGCCTTGTGATCGTCATGCACGATGTCGCCGGCCAGGGTGAGCACCTTGCATTTCGACAACCAGCAGTCGCCCCGCGTTGCGACGAGTTTGACATCGGGGAACTCCTTCTGAACCGCGAACCAAAGCGCCTCGTGCATAGGCTCGGGCCGGGCGGCGGCGATTCGGCTGGCCAATTCAGGCAGGTTGAGCCTGTAGGCGGGT
>CAZFKW010000412.1:1948-3398 GCA_964519795.1 uncultured Ramlibacter sp.
TTCTGTCATGGGTGTGGCTCGAAACTGTTGCGAGAGGGCATCGGTGCCCCGGCATGTCGGGCAAAAAGAGCCCGGCCGAAGCCGGGTTGGAAAAGGCGCTTCAGCCGAGGGGTGATGGCTGAGCGCATCTCAGCGGGAGGATGCCGAGACTGGCCGAAGCCAGGCCTGAAGTGTAAATCGACGGAGGAAGGGATTGGCAAATGCATCGACATTTCCTGGGTGGCGGGCCTACATGCACAGGGAAGCCTGGCCGCCGGCGCGCGCGCCGCGCCCTTCCCATGCTTCAGGCACGGTGATGTTCCACCAGGCCGGAAACGTTGGCGGGCTGAAAGGCGCATCGTTGGCGTGGAACCGCTGCTTGATCCGCTCACGGCCCGATGCGCCCTTGAACTCCGGATGGACCGCCCGGGCGTATTTGTCCACCTCGCACTGCAGGTTCTGCACGTCGATGCTGGCCAGCGGCCTGCCCCACAGGGTCTGGAAGCTGAGACCGCGCGCGGCGAACTCATCGTCCTGCCGCTCGCGCATCCAGTGGATGGCATCGGACTCGGTGTAGTCGCCCAGGTCGGCGAAGCACTTGCGAAGGCCGTCGCGCGCGCCGGGCCCCGGCATGACGAAGTCGTTTTCGCTGAACCGGTAGTGCTCCGTGTAATTCAGGTCGATGGCGTACTGGTAGGCAAGGAAACTCCCGATCCCGGGCTCCGCGAGGAGCTGCAGGTACAGTTGCTTGAGACCCTGCGGGTTGTCCGCGAGCCGGCGCAGTGTGCCGTCCTTCAACCCCCTTCCGAGAAATTCAAGGTGCATGCGGTGCTTGCTGCTGGTGCGCAGCTCGGCGGGCCCGCTTGGCATGATGTACGCGCCGGAATAGATCGAGTGCCCGGCCGCCCGGGCCTGGCTCAGTACGCGGTCCAGGGCCGCCATATTGAAGCTGGCCGTAGATATCGTGCCGCACTGGTCTTCCAGCAGCTGCCAAGTCTCGATCCGGTTGAACAGCTTGAACAGCTTGAACAGCAGTGTCCTCAGCACAAGGTCTTCCGGTTCGCCCGGGCCGCCGCGCTGGACCTCCCTCACCAGGTACTGGCTGACGCGGTCGCTGATGCGGTAGCAGTTTGTGAACCGGTGCGCCGACAAAACGGGATCGTCCGTCCAGGGCGCCGGCTCTCCCCGCAGGCGGGCATGGTAGATCCGCTGCCGCTCGCAGGCAAAGCGCCAGAAGGTATCGAACACAGGCGTCGGCGAAGGCTTGCGACGGGAGACGACGATGATGGATGCGTCGCGCACCACGGGCTTAGCCGATGTCATCGGGGCCTTGGCCGTTCTTCTGGGCAGCTTCCAACACTTGCCGCGCATGTTGGCTCAACACTCGGGCCAGCACCGCCGCATCGTTGGCAGCGTCCACGGGGTCGCGCGCCAGCGCCTCCTGCAGCGCGTCCTGAAGCCATGTGGAGCC
>CAZFKW010000413.1:0-1314 GCA_964519795.1 uncultured Ramlibacter sp.
GCCATCTCGACATGGGAGTTGACGCCCTGCTCACGCAGGATGGCGACCTTGGGCCGAGCGAGGTTCAGCGCGGGGGCTTCAATGAGGGGCAAGGGGTCGAAGGTGAGCTTCAGGTGCAGGCCCGGGTCTGCCGGATCGCCGGCAGCCGCGTGCTCGGCATCAGCGCCTGCGGGGTTGTCACGCTGCTGGCAGATCTTCCAGCTCACGCTGTCCCAGACCTGGTGCAGGTCGTGCAGCTTCGCGCTGAAAACAGCCCTGGTGTCGCGCCATACCTGCAACTCGCCCTTGCCCGCATCGATGGTGGACGACAACGGGCGGGTCTTGCCCACGATGTGGCTGTGCCTGCTGAGCGAATGCTCGCGCAGCACCTGGATGACGGCGTCGCGGTCGGCAGTGCGGACCTGCAGCAGAACGCCCAGCTCCTCATTGAACAGTGCCTTGAGCGTGCGCTCCTCGCGGCGGGGGGCAACCTGGCCGGCCCAGTTCTTGGCGTCGCCGGTGTCCATGCGGCTGTCCGAAATGCCATCGCCCTCGATCACCAGCATGTCGACATTCAGGGCCACGCCCACATGGCCGGCAAACGCCATCTCGCACACCGCAGCAAAGAGGCCCCCATCACTGCGGTCATGGTAGGCCAGAAGCCAGCCCTGGGCGCGCAAGGCGTTCACGGCATTCACCAGGTTCACCAGGTCCTGCGGGTCGTCCAGGTCAGGCACTTCATCACCCACCTGACCAAGGACCTGCGCAAGGATGCTGCCGCCCATGCGGTTGCGGCCGCGGCCCAGATCCACCAGGACAAGCGTTGTGTCCTGACTCGCGTCAAGCTGCGGCGTGAGGGTGCCGCGTACATCGGACAACGTGGCGAAGGCGCTGACGATCAGGCTGACGGGCGAGGTCACTTTCTTTTGGGTCCCCCCGTCCGCCCACTGGGTGCGCATGGACAGGCTGTCCTTGCCAACCGGGATGGAAACGCCGAGCGCCGGGCACAGCTCCATGCCCACCGCCTTGACCGTCTGGTACAGGGCTGCGTCTTCTCCGGGCTCCCCGCAGGCAGCCATCCAGTTGGCCGACAACTTGACGCGCGGCAACTCAATGGGCGCGGCCAGCAGGTTGGTGATGGCCTCCGCCACCGCCATGCGACCGGAGGCCGGGGCATTGATGGCGGCCAGCGGCGTGCGCTCGCCCATGCTCATGGCTTCGCCGGCAAAACCCCTGAAGTCAGCCAGGGTGACGGCGCAGTCCGCCACGGGCACCTGCCACGGGCCGACCATCTGGTCGCGGTGGGACAGGCCGCCAACGGTGCGGTCGCCAATG
>CAZFKW010000413.1:1324-3119 GCA_964519795.1 uncultured Ramlibacter sp.
GGGCTCGGCGGTGACAGTGGCCGTCTTGACGTCGCGGTGCATCCTGGGCGGTTTGCCCAGCAGCACGTTCATCGGCATGTCCACCGGCAAATCATCCGCCCGCACTGAGCCTGTCGAAGGGGCCTGTCCTGAGCCTGTCGAAGGGGGACTTGCGAGGTCTTCGATGGTCTCAGGGCGGACGGGGGTCACCACAAGCTGCCGCTCCTCGGTGGCGACGCCGACGACGGAGAACGGGCAGCGCTCGCGTTCGCAGAAGGCCTGGAACTGCGACAGCGACTGGGGCGCGATGGCCATCACATAACGTTCCTGGCTCTCGTTGCACCAGATTTCCTTGGGGGCAAGCCCGGACTCTTCCAGCGGCACCCGGCTCAGGTCGAACCGCGCGCCGCGCCCGGCGTCATTGGTGAGTTCAGGGAATGCGTTGGACAGGCCGCCCGCCCCGACGTCGTGAATGGCAAGGATAGGGTTGGCTTCGCCCAGCGCCCAGCAATGGTTGATGACCTCCTGCGCGCGCCGCTCGATCTCCGGGTTGCCGCGCTGCACCGAGTCAAAGTCAAGCTCAGCCAGATTCGCACCGGTGGCCATCGAGCTGGCCGCGCTGCCACCCATGCCGATGCGCATGCCCGGCCCGCCCAGCTGGATCAGCAGGGAGCCTGCCGGAAACTGGACTTTGTTCGTCTGTCCCGCATCAATGGTGCCGAGGCCGCCCGCAATCATGATGGGTTTGTGGTAGCCGCGCCGCACATCGCCGACGGTCTGCTCGTATTCGCGAAAATAGCCCAGCAGGTTGGGCCGGCCGAACTCGTTGTTGAATGCAGCGCCGCCCAGCGGCCCCTCGGTCATGATCTGCAGCGGGCTGGCGATGTGCGCCGGCTTGCCAAAGTCATCCTGTGCGTCCGGCCAGAGCCTTGATACGGTGAATCCCGTCAGCCCGGCTTTGGGCTTTGAGCCCCGGCCCGTCGCACCTTCGTCCCGGATCTCGCCGCCGGCACCGGTGGACGCGCCGGGGAACGGGGAGATCGCGGTCGGATGATTGTGGGTTTCGACCTTCATCAGCACATGGCTCAGTGCCACCTGCTTCTGGTAGCCGGCCACACCCGCGGCACCGCTTTTTGCCAGGAAGCGTTCCACGGTCGAGCCCTCCATGACGGAGGCATTGTCGGAATAAGCAACAACGGTGTGCTGCGGCGCAAGCCTGTGCGTGTTGCGGATCATGCCAAACATGCTGCTGTCCTGCGGCACACCATCGATGGTGAAGCTGGCATTGAAGATCTTGTGGCGGCAATGCTCGCTATTGGCTTGCGCAAACATCATGAGCTCGACATCGGTCGGGTTGCGCTCCAGGCCGCTGAATGCCTGGACGAGGTAGTCGATTTCATCGTCGGCCAGGGCCAGGCCAAACTTGCTGTTGGCCGCTTCAAGCGCCGCGCGTCCGCCCGCCAGCACATCCACATGCTCCATGGGCGCGGCTTGCAACTCTGTGAACAGGCCTGCGGCCTGCGCCCGGTCCAGCATCACGGACTCGGTCATCCGGTCATGCAGCAGCGCTGCGGCCTGGGCCAGCTGCTGCTCCGTCAGGGATGGCTTGCTGAACAGACCCGACTTGAGCGTGAGGCGGTATTCAGTGATGCGCTCGACCCGCCTGAGCACGAGACCGCAGTTGTGCGCAATGTCCGTCGCCTTGGATGCCCAGGGGGACACCGTGCCAAAGCGGGGCGTCACCACGATCAAGGCGCCCTCCCCCGGACCTTGGTACGGGTCGCCATAGGTCAGCAGGGCTGCCAGGCGGGACTTT
>CAZFKW010000413.1:3129-3391 GCA_964519795.1 uncultured Ramlibacter sp.
CGGCATCGGAGGCAACAAGGTGGACGAAGCGGGCAGAAATGCCGGTGATGCTGTCCGAGATGGCCTTCAGGCGGGGGAGGATCTGCTGGACGCGAAAGTCGCTGAGGGCGTTGCCGCCGTCAAACTGGGTGATGTGCATGGTCGGGCTGGTTGGGTGGTCGCTGACTGGGACCGGTGGCCTGGAGCCGGTATTTTACCTGCGCTGCCTTTGATGAAATCGCCTCCCGTGGATAATCGGCGCATGAGTATTACGTACAAAGAA
>CAZFKW010000414.1:0-3374 GCA_964519795.1 uncultured Ramlibacter sp.
TCGGGTCCAGCTGCGCGGCGCTGTCCTTGATTTTGTAAATGTGGAACTCGATCTCCAGGCCGCATTGCATCTCAAAACCGGCCTGCGCCAGCCGGGCCAGCGCACGCTCGAGCACGCGGCGTGTGTCCAGCTCCACCGGCGTGCCGTCCTGGAACCAGGGCTGGGCGCGCACCCAGCCGGTCCTGTCTGTCCACGGCAGCTGCTTGAAGCTCGCAGGGTCGGCCAGCAGCAACAGATTGTTGGCAAAGCCGAAGCCGGGTAACTCCGCCGTACCGCCGGGTTCGAACACCTTGAACGCTGTGCGGTCCGAGGTGTCCTTGAGCATCAGCGTGCTGACCATGCCAACGCCGCTCTGCATCGCCTTGGCCGCAGCCGACGCGACCAGCGTCTTGCCGCGCGTCACGCCGTGCACGTCGCACCACGCAAAGCGCACAAGCTCCAGACCGCACGCATCGATCAAGCTTGCAGTGTGCGCCAGCGCCTGTTCCCGCGCCGCATCGTGGATGCCGCACCGGTGGGCAAACGAGTCCTTCATGTTCACGCCGTTCGCGCGGGGCTTGTGGGCGTGCCTGAAGGTGCGCTGGCAGGCTCAGCCCGAGCGGATTGCAGCCAGGGCGCGCCGTCGCGTTTGGCCTGCACACGCTCGCGCCACCAGGTGGGCCAGGCACCCGCCGGCGCGATGCCGTCCACCGTGCCGGGGCCGCGCATCTCCGCCGCCAGTGAGGCATCGGCGGCGCCGGGCGCCGTGCCGCCCGCCTGCACGGTTTCAATCGCCTTGAGCAGCATCCGGCGGTTGGCCATGATCACCTTGTCGCTCGTGCCCAAGTGCTCGCGCGTGCGGTCCTGGATGGGGCCCATGCTCTCCACCGCCCACTGGTCGTGCACATTGATGTCTTCCTCGCCCATGCCCAGGTAGGTCTGGGTGCGCTGCTCGTCGGCGTTGAAGCCCCAGTTGTTGTGGCGGCCTGCCTTGGGAATGTAGTCGGGCAGGCTGATGAACTGCAGCCGCTGGTTGCGCATAGCCTCCTTGTCCACCGGGCCGGCGAAACTGGTGAAGACGGTGTACCAGTAGGTGTGCGTGTCGTCTACCGGCACGTGCATCTGCGTGATGGTCAGTGTCTCGGATCACAAAGGTGTGGGGGAAGACCGCCTGCGTGACGCGCACATGCGTCAGCTCCGGCGTCATCGGTCGCACTGCTGTCAGCTGCAGGCCCCAGGGCTGCGCCTCATGGCTGATCTCGGGCTGGTGGAACTCGCGCATGATCCGCGTCATGGGCCAGCGTTCGCCATTCGCATCACCGGCGCTGGCGCTGCGGAACTGCTTGCCCGCCGCGTTGTCGCCGATCTGCTCCAGCGCCTCGTCATTGAGGAAGCGGTGCAGGAAGGACGGGTGCGCCGGGTCGATGCCGACCTCGAAGCACTGCAGCCAGTTGGCGTTCCACAAGCCCTTGAAGGCGAAGGTATGGGTGGCGGGCGCGGCAAAGCAGTCGAACTCGGGGAACGGTGGCGCCTTGTCGGGTTCGCCAAACCAGCCAAAGAGGATGCCGCTTTTCTCCAGCACCGGGTAGCTGCGCTGCTGCACGCGATCACACAGCTTGCTGCCGGTGGGCTCGGCCGGTGTGTCCAGGCACTTGCCGTTGACGTCGAACTTCCAGCCGTGGAAAGGGCAGCGCAGGCCGTCGCCCTCGGCGCGGCCGAAGGAAAGGTCGGCGCCGCGGTGCGGGCAGTCACGGTCCAGCAGGCCCCAGGCGCCGGCCGCATCCCTGAACAGCACCAGGTCCTGGCCCATGACTTTCACGGCCTTGACCGGGCGTTGCGCCATGCGCGGGTCCAGGGCCGGGTTGAATTCATCCACCAGGGCAACTGGCTGCCAGTAACTGCGCAGGACGGCACCGCAGGGGGTACCGGGGCCGGTGCGTGTGAGCAGGTCGTTTTGTTCGGCTTTCATGTTTGGTTCCTTAAACGGTATCCCGAAATTTAAAAACAGTGTACATTGCTCCCATGAACTTGCAAGAGACCATATTGATGAAGCTGCGCGACCTGATCCTGCGGGGTGAGTTCGCGCCAGGGCACAAGCTCGCCGAACAGCAGCTGGCAGAGCGGCTGGGCGCGTCGCGCACCCCCGTGCGCGCCGCGCTCGTCACGCTCGAACAGGAAGGGCTGGTCGAGGCCAACGAGACTGGAAAATACATGGTGCGCCAGTTCACCCCGCGTGAGGTAGCTGACGCCATTGCGGTGCGCGGCCACCTCGAAGGCATGGCCGCGCGGCTGGTGGCCGAGCATGGCCTGCCACGCCAGCTGCAGCTGGAATTGCAGGACTGCCTGGAAGAGGGCGACAAACTGCTGCAGGCCAACCCGCTGGACTTCGAGAGTTATGCCGACTATGCGGTGATGAACGACCGCTTCCACGCGCTGGTGCTGGCCGGCAGCGCCGCCGGGCCGCTGCAGCGCGCCGTGGCGCTCAACGACAAGCTGCCATTCGCTCCGGCGTCCGCCATGCTGCCGATGCAGGGCAGCGTGGCACTGGACCGCGACTGGATGCTGTATGCGCATCGCCAGCACCACATGCTGTTCAATGCCCTCAAGCGCGGCGAGGGCGCGCGGGCGCAGGCGCTCGCCGTGGAGCACGTCGAGGTGGCGCAGGAGAACATGCGCCTGGCGCTGGAGCGGCGCAGCGAAGCCGAGCAGGTGCTGCCGGCCATCCGGCTGGTGGTGGGGCGCTGAGCGATGGATGCCCGTGTGAACAGCAGTGCTTGCCTGACCCTCTCCGGGGTCGGCAAGACCTTCGGCAGCGGCGCGGGCCAGACCGTGGCCCTGGGGGAGATCGAGCTGGCCGTGCGGGAGGGCGAGTTTCTCGCCATCGTCGGCCCCTCAGGCTGCGGCAAGTCCACCCTGTTGCAGATCGCGGCGGGGCTGGCGCGGGCAACCCGGGGCTCCGTGCAGTTCCATGGCGAGGAGGTCACCGCACCGCCGCCCGGCATCATCTACCTGTTCCAGCAGTACGGCAAGTCGCTGCTGCCCTGGCGCACCGTGCTCGACAATGTGGCGTTCGCGGTGGAGCACCGCCCCGGCATGAGCCGCGCCGCTGCGCGCGACAGCAGCCGCCACTACCTGGACATGGTGGGGCTCGCCGATTTTGCCGGGCACTACCCGGCGCAGCTGTCGGGCGGCATGCAGCAGCGGGTCACGATTGCGCGGGCCCTCGCCGCGCAGCCACGGGTGCTGTTGATGGACGAGCCCTTCAGTTCCGTTGACGCGCTCACGCGGCTCGAACTGCACGCCATCGTTCAGGACTTGTGGCAGAAGCACGGCTTCACCGCAGTGCTGGTCACACACGATGCCGACGAAGCCATCTTCCTTGCCGACCGCATCGC
>CAZFKW010000415.1:0-2241 GCA_964519795.1 uncultured Ramlibacter sp.
CCGTAGATGCACCCTTGGGAGATGCCGCTGATCACGAGTTGAAGGAATTGCACTTTGGTTTGTCTCCGGGTCGCTGCTCGGGTTATACGTGGACGCCATGCAACTGTCCTCAGGGTTGTTCCGCATACCGCAAACAAATAGCACGCCTTTAATCAGCAGGCCATGAATCACACAGTGAAAACCACTCGCCACGGCGCGGTCGCGCTTGTGACACTTGACCGACCGGATGTGCGAAACGCAGTCAACCCGGAGACAGCAAGGCTGCTGTACGAGGCCTTTGTGGCGTATGAAGCTGACGACGAATTGAAGGTCGCGGTATTTCATGGGGCGCACGGCCACTTCTGTGCAGGGTGGGACTTGCAGGCCGCTGCAAGGATGGCGGGCGACATCGCACAAGGCGCAGCCCCGCTGGCCGGGCTGGACTTTGCGCCGGATGATGCGGCACCGCCGGGCCCCATGGGGCCGTCACGGCTGCTGCTGTCCAAGCCTGTCATTGCTGCCGTCAGCGGCGCAGCAGTTGCCGGCGGTATGGAGCTGGCCCTCTGGTGCGACATGCGGGTCATGGAGGAAGACGCCTACTTCGGCGTCTACTGCAGGCGGTTTGGCGTGCCGCTCATTGACGGCGGCACCGTGCGCCTGCCGCGCCTCATCGGCATGGGGCATGCGATGGACCTGATCCTGACGGGACGCAAGGTGGAAGCCGCCGAGGCGCTGCAGATGGGGCTTGCCACCCGGGTGGTGCCCCGGGGCCAGGCTTGTGATGCCGCAATGGCGCTGGCGCAGGCGCTTGCAAAGTTCCCCCAGCGCACCATGCTGGCGGACCGCATGAGCGCCTACCGCCAATGGGACCTGCCCCTGCCGGAGGCGCTGCACCAGGAGTGGGAGCGCGGCAAGTGCTGCATTGCCGATGGGCTGCAGGGTGCGGCCAGGTTTGCTTCCGGTGAGGGCCGGCACGGAAAGTTCTAGTTCTTTTGGCCGAGCTGCAGGCCAGTTTCTGATGTGTCAACCCGGCCATCTGGCGCTGTTGCGTTGGAGCGTGCGTCCCTAGCATTCAAGCCTTCTCAAGCGTTCGCGGCGATTCAACGCCGCGATGAAAAGGGAGTAAGGTCTTGTTGCCAGCCATCAGCTGCCGCCGCTCTTTCACGAGTGGCGGCCCCAGCTTCCGAATTTCCCCGTTGTCCCGGCCCGGCGCCTGGTGGGAGCCTCCTGCCATTGCCATCGCGTTGCTGTTGTGCTGCGGGCAAGCGCAGTCTCAGGCCGGCCCGCCCGACCAGGCGGTGCAGGAAGGTCTGCGCCGCCAGGAGGAGCGGGTGCGTAACCAGCAGCGGGCGCAGGAGCCAGCCGCCAGCGGACTCACACCCGCCCGGCCGCAGCCAGCGCGTGCCGGCCTTCCGCAGGAGGCGCGCTGCTTCGTCGTCAACGAGATCAGCCTCACCGGCCGGGACGCAGTCCGCTTCCGGTGGCTTGCTGACGCCGCGCTGCCCTACCTGCGCCGCTGCGTCGGCGTGCAGGGCCTGGGCTACATCGCCGCGGAACTTGACCGCAAGCTGAACGGGGCCGGATTCGCCACCACCCGCGTTTCCCTGCCGCCGCAAAGCCTGGAGGCCGGGCAACTCCAGCTGCACATCGAAGCCGGGCGGGTGGACAGCATCCGCATGGTGGACGCCGGTGTAGAGCCGCAGGTCGCGGACCAGCGCTGGGGTACCTGGCGCAACGCCTTTCCCGTGGTGGCCGGCGACATCCTCAACGTGCGGGACCTGGAGCAGGGCGTCGAGAACATGAACCGGCTGCCCGGCCAGGCTGTATCAACCCGGCTGGAGCCGGGCGACGCGGCCAACAGCAGCGTCGTCTTCATCGAACGCAAGGGAGGGGCACTCAAGGACAGACTGCGCGGCGGCGTTTCAGTGGACAACGCGGGCAGCCCGAGCCTGGGCCGCGCGCAACTCTCTGCCAACCTCGCGTTTGACAACCCGGCCGGCCTGAACGACATCTTCAGCGCCAGCCTGAGCACCAATGCGAAGCAACCCGACAGCACCCGGCGCAGCCAGAGCCTGGGCGTGAGCTACAGCCTGCCCTGGGGCTACAACCTGCTGAGCCTGAACGCGTCGCACAGCCGTTTTGCGCAGTATGTGCAGGGCACCACCGTGCGGTTCCTGTCCAGCGGGCAAAGCGAAAGCGCCAGTGTCAAGGCGCAGCGCACGGTATGGCGCGGCACCAGCGCCCGGCTCGACGCGTATGCCG
>CAZFKW010000415.1:2251-3364 GCA_964519795.1 uncultured Ramlibacter sp.
CGAACTGTCTGTCCGCCGGGCGCAGAGCTTTCTCGACGATGTCGAAATCACCGTCCAGCGCCGGCGCACCACGAATGTGGAAACAGGCATCAGTTACCGCAAGCTGTTCGAGCGGGCCTCGGTCAATGTGGACCTTGCCTATCGGCGCGGCATGCCGTGGCGCGATGCGCAGGAAGACTTGCCGTCAGCTGCCACCGGCGGCCTGACGCTGCGCCCGCGCATCTGGCTGCTCAATGCGGGCCTGTCTGGTGACTTGAAGCTGGGCGGGCGGCCGGTGCAGTACAGCGCTGCGCTGCGCCTGCAGCAGACCAGCGACGCAACGCTCTCCATTGACCAGTTCGCCATCGGCGGGCGTGGCAGCGTGCGCGGCTTTGACGGTGATTCCGTATTGATGGCCGAGAGCGGCGCTGTCCTGCGCAGCGAACTTGTGACGCCCATTGCGCTGTGGGATGGGGCGCATACCCAGGCCGTGCTGGCCCTCGATGCGGGCCGTGTTCACGGACCCAGCGACATCTTCCTGGCTGGCAGAAGCCTCATCGGCCTGGCTACCGGGCTGCGCGGGCGCGTCGGGGGCACCCGGTTCGAGACGCTGTTGGCTGTTCCCCTGCGCCGGCCGCAGGGCTTTGCAACCCGCCCATTCAGCGTCTATGCGTCGGTGACACACAGCTTCTGAAATCCCTGAAGACCCATTGCCATGAACCCTACCCAGTCTCCATTCGCTGCGCGGTCAGACCTCTGGACCGAACAGCCGCGCCGCACTGCACGGGTGAGACGCAGCCTCGCCCGCGTCTTCACCACCCTGTACCTGCTGCAGACCCTGCTGGCGACCTTGCCCGCATATGCCCAGATCAGCGCAGCCCCCGGCGCCCCCGCCGGCCAGAAACCCCTGATCGACGCAGCCGCCAACGGCGTCCCCCTGGTCCTCATCGCGCCGCCCAACGCATCAGGCGTGAGCCGCAACCAGTACGGCCAGTTCAATGTTGCCCCCAAAGGCCTCATCCTGAACAACGCCACCGGCAACGTCCAGACCCAGCTGGGCGGCTGGGTCAAAGGGAACATGCTGCTGGGGAGTACCCCCGCGCGCATCATCCTGAATGAAGTCACAGGAGCCTC
>CAZFKW010000416.1:0-3361 GCA_964519795.1 uncultured Ramlibacter sp.
CGTTCCTCCTGCCCGTCCACATGGTCGCCGCCGCTGAGCCCGCGCAAGGCAAGCAGCACCACGAGGAACAGCGCCGTGGTGGCAAAGCCGATGACGATGGCCGTCAGCACCAGTGACTGCGGCAGCGGATCGGTGTAGTTGAACAGGTTGGCTGCAAGTCCGGGCTTGACGATGGGCTCCCGGTCAATGGCAAGGCTGCCCACGCTGAAGATGAACAGGTTCACGGCATAGGACAGCATCGACCGGCCCCGCCCATGACACCAATCGCCAGCGAAATCACGATCTCCATCAGTCGGCCTCCTTCTGGTGCGCGTCCGGCAGGCCCCGCCGGCCTGAACGCAGGGACTGGTGGGCAAGCGCCGTCAGCAGCAGGAGCGTCGAACCCAGGACGACAGAGAAGACGCCGAAATCGAACAAGGCAGCGCTTGGAAGGTGGATCTCGCCAATGACCGGCAGCGTCATGTGGGCTGTGTGCGTGGTCAGGAAGGGGTAGCCCAGCACGGTGGCGCCGAGACCCGTGACGACGGCAATCAGCAGGCCGAAGGCGATCCAGTGCGGTGGATTGAGGTGCATGCGCGCCTCGACCCAACGTGTGCCGCCCACCATGTATTGCGCAATGAAGGCAATGGCCATGACCAGCCCGGCGACAAAGCCGCCGCCTGGCTCGTTGTGGCCGCGCAGGAACAGGTAGAACGCCAGCACGGCAGCCACCGGCAGCAACAGCCGCACCAGGACCGAGGGCACCAGCATGAAGAACTGCAGGGCATCTGCCTTCGGGGGCGGCGCCAGGTCACCTGCGGGGCCACTGGCCACGGCGCGCTGTTGCGGTGGCCGCTCGATGGCTTCGCGCGGCGGCCGGAAGCGGCGCAGCAGTGCATACACCGTGAGGCCCACAATTCCCAGCACCGTGATCTCGCCCAGGGTGTCAAAACCCCGGAAGTCGACAAGCATCACGTTGACCACGTTGGTCCCGCCTCCCTCAGGCAGGGCGTGCTCCAGGAAGAACGGCGAGATGCTCTCCGGCGCATGGCGCGTGAGCATGGCATAGGACAGCGCAGACAGCCCCGCGCCGGCCGCGACGGCCACCACGGCATCGCGGCGGCGGCGCCACCAGGCCCGGCCCCGCACACGGGGCTCGTCCTGCGGCAGGCGCCGCGGCAGCCATCGCAAACCAAGCAGGAACAGGACAATGGTGACCACTTCAACCGCCAGCTGCGTGAGCGCCAGGTCAGGCGCGGAGAACCATGCAAAGGTCAGGCAGAGCGCCAGGCCGACAATGCCGAGCATGGCCAGCGCCGCCAGCCTGTGGAACTTGGCAAGCCAGGCCGCGCCGATGGCACAGCCCCCCCCAATCACCCAGAGCAGCACAAACTCGGGCGTGGCTGGCACGCGCGCCCGATCCCCCCACTCCAGCGGCACGATCAGCGCGGAGCCGAGCGCTGACAGCCCGGCAATGACGATCATCCACAGCAGCTGTGGCTGCAGCCTGCGCGTGCCCGCAAGCCGCAGGAAAATCCGGGACAGCGCGGTGAACCATGCCAGTGCCCGCTCGAAATTGCGCTTTCCATCAAACAGGTGCAAGAGCGGGGTGCGCCGCAAGTCGCGCTGCTTCAGGCGCTGGGCAAAAACCATGTACACGGTGATGCCGCCCACAGTGGCCAACAGGCTCATCATGAGCGGCGTGTTGAAGCCATGCCAGACTGCCAGACTGTAGTCCGGCAGCACGCCCCCGGTGACGGGCGCGGCAGCTGTCGCCAGTACCGGACCGATGGACCAGGCCGGCACCAGGCCGACCACCACGCAGATAAGGACCAGCAACTCGACCGGCACCCGCATCCAGCGCACCGGCTCATGCGGCTCGCGAGGCAGGTTCCGTGCCGGCGGTCCGAAGAAAACGTCATGTCCGAATCGCAGCGAGTAGACCACGGCAAACACGCCCGCCAGCGTGGCAGCAAGCGGCAGACCGTACTCCATCCACGCGACATTGCTGACGAACACGGTCTCCGCAAAGAACATTTCCTTGGAAAGAAAGCCGTTGAGCAGTGGCACACCCGCCATGGCGCCGCATGCCACGATGGCCAGCGTGCCGGTGATGGGCATGGTGCGGAAAAGCCCGTCAAGCCGCCGCATGTCGCGTGTTCCGGTTTCATGGTCGATGATGCCCACCGACATGAACAGCGAGGCCTTGAACGTCGCATGGTTGATGATATGGAAGACTGCTGCCACAGCGGCCAGCGGGCTGTTCAGGCCCAGCAGCAGGGTGATGAGGCCCAGGTGGCTGATCGTGGAATAGGCCAGCAGGCCCTTGAGGTCGTTCTGGAACATGGCGGCGAACGAGCCGAGCAGCAAGGTGGCGAGTCCGGCGCCGCCAACCATCCAGAACCATTCATCGGTTCCCGACAGGACGGGCCACAGCCGGGCCAGCAGGAACACACCCGCCTTGACCATCGTGGCGGAATGCAGGTAGGCCGATACCGGAGTAGGCGCGGCCATGGCGTGCGGCAGCCAGAAGTGAAACGGAAACTGTGCGCTTTTGGTCAGCGCGCCAAGCAGCACCAGCACCAGCGTGAGCGGATACAGCGCATGGGCCCGCACCAGGTCTGCGGCCGCGAGAACCACGTCCAGCTCGTAACTGCCGGCGATATGGCCCAGCAACAGGACACCGCCCAACAACGCGAGTCCACCCGAGGCCGTGACAGTGAATGCCATTCGCGCACCCCGCCGGGCATCCTTGCGGTGGTACCAGTAGCCGATGAGCAGGAACGAAAACACGCTGGTCAGCTCCCAGAACAGGACCAGCTGGATCAGGTTGCCTGACAGGACAATGCCCAGCATTGCCCCCATGAACCCGAGCAGCAGCGAGTAAAAGCGTGCAGCGGGGTCTTCCGGCGACAGGTAGTAGCGCGAATACATGACCACCAGTGCCCCCATGCCGGACACGAGCATCGCGAACATCCATGCAAAACCGTCCAGGCGCACCACCAGGTCCAGCCCCAGACTGGGTAGCCACTCGATGCGTTCGGTAATGATTCCTCCGTACTGCACCTCGGGGAAAAGCAGCGCCACGGGAATCAGCACCCCAAGGGCGACAACGCCCGCGAGGATGGACTCGGCATTGCGGGCTCCTGTGGGCAGCAGCGCCGCGAGGACGCTGCCGGCAAAGGGCAGGGTAAGCACAAGAAGCAGGGACATTGCGTGAAGTTTATATGGCGCCGGCTACATGATGCGGGGCACTACGTCATGCAGGGTCTTGCGCCGGTCGCCGCCGTGACCATGGGCGCGCTTGCGGCGCCTTCAGAACTGAAACTGCAATCAAAAATACATCCCGGGCTTGTTGCATCAGGACTGAAACAGGTGCATT
>CAZFKW010000417.1:0-3355 GCA_964519795.1 uncultured Ramlibacter sp.
TTGAGTTTTGTCTCCAGAACTGGCATTCGAAATCCTCAAGAGGGAAGCGTTGGCCACACCTTACGCCAAAGAATTGACTTTAAGGAAAAACCGCACTGGGCGGACAGCCAGAAAGGTTGCAAATCGTGCCAGACTGCACCAAACTTGGACCATGCACCAACGCAGCCCCACTCACCCCCGTGTGCAGCCCACAGCCGGCACGCCGATCGCATTTGCAAGAGCAGTGGTAGCCGCCTACGCACGCCACGGCCGGAATCCGGAGCAGGCGCTCAAGATGGCACAGATCACGCCAACCCTTCTTCAGCAGCCTGATGGCCGGATGACTTCAAGGCAGATGGAGGTGCTATCTGCTGCGGCCATGCGTGAGCTTGATGACGAAGGCCTGGGCGCCTTCAGCCGGCGCCTGCCCTGGGGCAGCTACGGCATGCTGGCCCGCGCGTCCCTTGGCGCACCCAACCTCGAAGTGGCCCTTAAACGCTGGTGCCGCCACCATGGACTGATCGCCCCCGACATCAGCCTCAAACTGGCCGCCAGTGGAGATACCGCCATCATCAGCGTTGACGAACATGCCGACCTGGGTCCGGCACGCGAACTGAGCCTGTGCTTTGTACTGCGAAACATCCACGGCCTGGCCTGCTGGTATATCGACTCGCGCATACCACTCAAGGAAACCCGCTTCCCCTATGCCGCGCCACTGCATGCGGATACTTACAGACACATGTTCCCCGGGTCGCTGGCGTTTGATGCGGCCCGAGCAGAAAGCAGGTTTGACGCCCGGTACCTCACCCTGCCCCTGCGGCGGGACGAGAAGGCGCTGCAGCAGATGCTCCAGCGCGCACTGCCCATCACCGTCCTGCAGTACCGGCGCGACAGGTTGCTGGTGCAACAGGTGCGCCAGGCGCTCGCAGCCAGCCCCGGTCCGACCCACAGCGCCGAAGGTGTTGCTGCACTGCTGCATGTGTCGGCCCGGACTTTGCACCGGCAACTCAGGGAAGAAGGTGCATCGCTGCAGCAACTCAAGGACGAAGTGCGATTCGAGCGCGCCAGGGATCTCTTGAACCGCACAGCCCAACCGGTGAAGCAGGTAGCGGCAGCCACAGGGTTTCGTAACGAGAAGAGTTTTATCCGGGCGTTCAAGAGCTGGTCAGGCACGTCACCGACCGCCTTTCGTACAGGTTGACCTGAATCCGCCAGGTGCGACCGCACGCAAGTTCAGTATTGTTCAGAATTGAGCATTCAATCCGGTTGCAGCGAGTGCCAGAATCGGCCCATTCGTGGAGAGATTCCTGCCATTCGTACCGCACAGACCAGATTTGATTCCACCATGCGTATTGCCATACTCGATGACGATCCAGCCCAGCTCGCGCACCTGGTTTCGATTCTTCATGCGCCGCTGACGCCGAACCTGGAACAGATCACCTGCGAGACCTTCACGCGTGGCACGGCACTGCGCCACGCCCTCAAGCGTGAAACATTCGACCTGCTGCTCCTTGACTGGAATGTTCCCGACCTCGACGGCGTCGAGTTGTTGCGCTGGCTGCGTGAGGAGAAGCAGGACTTCACGCCCGTGCTCATGCTCAGCTCGCGCACTGCGGAGCGAGATGTGGCAGCCGCCTTGACTCTGGGCGCTGACGACTACGTGGTGAAGCCGTTCAGGCCGCTTGAGTTGCGGGCGCGCCTGTCCCGCCTGTACTCACGCCACCACAACCCGCCTGAAGGCGAAGCCTTGAATTTTGACAAATGGGGCTTTGACAGCACCCGCAATACCGTGACTTACCGGGCGGTCCCCGACGCCACGCCCACGACGCTGACGGAAAGCGAGTTCAGGCTTGCCCTTGCGTTGTTCAGGAACATGGGCAAACCCGTTTCACGCAGCTACCTGATCGAGAAAGCCGGCTATGCGGACGACAACATGTCCTCCCGCACCCTTGACAGCCACATCTACCGGCTGCGCGGCAAGCTGAAGCTGGACGGCGAGAGAGAACTGGCCCTGCTTACCGTCTACGGCGTTGGATACCGCCTTGAAACACAGCCGGCAGGAGGCAGATGATGGCCGCGTACCTGTCTGCGCAAATGCCGGTGACCGCGGAGCCCCGTGTAGACACACACCTCGTCATGAATGCGCTGAACCAGCTTGTTGCGCTGAATTCCCAGTCCGTGCGCAAGGAGATCCCACTGATATTCCTGCTGGCGGAGTATCTGCACGAGGCCCTGACGACGCTTGACACCGGCAGGCTGGACATCGCCCATGAACAGCAGTTGATGCAGGCGCACCTGAAGCTGGCTTCGGGTGTCTCCCACCATGACCTTGTCCTGCAGGACACCCACGTGCCTTCCGGCGAACTGCGGGTAGACCGCGGCGCCTTCACCGAGCCCGCCTCCGTGCTCTTCAGCAGTTTGCGGAGCTTCAAACCGGGCCGGTTCCAGATTCACATGGACCCCGGGAACGTCAGGCATGGCGATGCCTGGATGACCTGCTCGATGACGATGAGCGCTTCTGCCCGGGCCGCAGACATAGACCAGGCGGCTGTGCGCAGCCGCCTCTGCACATTGAGCCTGGTCGCGGACGGCAAGCTGAGGATTGACACCGTCGTGGCTGCTGACCAGCGTACTGGCTTGATGGTCTCCGTCTTCTTCAAGGTACGCGTTTACGAGAATACGGGCCTGTAAGGCCCTCGGTACATATCCCATGACATCCTCCGGCTTCACCGTCCTGCTCGCTGACGACGACCCCAGCCAGCTTGGCTATCTGTCATCGCTGGTCCGCCGGCTGAGGCCCGAATGGTCCATTGTGGCCGAGGAGTCCTCAGCTTCACAGGTGGCCAGGAGCCTTGCACGCCTGACCCCCTCCCTGGCCATTCTTGACATCCGCTTTCCGGACGCCACAGCCATCGATGTCGTGAAAGATCGACGGGAACCCTACCCCGTCATTTTTGTGACCGGCGACGCCCTGTTTGCAGCCGAGGCCTTCACCTGCGATGCCATTGACTTCGTGCTCAAACCGGTGCGGGAGGACCGGCTCGAGCAGGCCTTGCGCAAGGCAGAAGCCTTTGTGCACTCACACACTACCGGCGCACCATCCCGCAGCGGCCATACGGCAGATTCGGTGTTCATGATAAAAGGCGCGAATCTGGTCCGCGCCGCGCTTGAAGATGTGCTTTTCTTTGAGGCGCAGCGCAAATACACGCGAGTTGTGCTCAAGGATCAGGAGGGCCTGCTCAAGATGGGGATCAGTTCCGTGATGCGCTATCTTGATGCGCGCCAGTTCTGGCGCGAGTTCCTCGCGCACGGCTGTGGCGATAGACCCCGCTGCGGGCGGCTCGGTAGGGGCGGTGTAGTCGGCGGTGGCCAGGCA
>CAZFKW010000418.1:0-3342 GCA_964519795.1 uncultured Ramlibacter sp.
AGGGGCGCCTGGCCGCGCACGACCACACCCGCTTCAGTGATCAGCACGAAAGATTTTCAATGAATGACATTTTCAGCATGGCGGGCCGCACGGTCCTTGTCACCGGCGCGTCCTCGGGAATCGGGCGCCATGCCGCGCAACTTCTTGCGTCGCGAGGCGCGGCGGTAGCACTCGCAGCGCGCCGGGTGCAATTGACGCAGGACCTGGCGGAAAGCATCAACGCAGATGGCGGCAAAGCGTGTTCGGTGTTCCTTGATATTGCCGACCCGGCGAGCGCCGGACCTTCGTTTGACGAGGCTGAGTCAAGGCTCGACGCACCCATTGATGTGCTCCTGAACAATGCGGGCGTGATGCTTGCCGCGAAGTTCCTGGACCAGACCTGGGAGGACATGGGACGCGTCATCGACACCAACATCAAAGGCTCCTTCATGGTTGCGCGCGAAGCTGCGACGCGCATGGCACAGCGCAAGTCGGGTTGCATCGTGAACGTTGGCTCCACTGCGGGATTGCGTGCGGGCAGCTACATGGCGAGCTATGCCGCGTCGAAGGCGGCGCTGTCCCAACTCAGCCAGGTGATGGCGCTGGAACTCGCGGGGAAGGGCATTCGCGTGAACACGCTGTGCCCGGGAAATATCGATACCGACATGCAGGCCCCGCTGGAGGAAAAGGGATTTGTCGAAGCCATGGTCAAGCGCACGCCGATGCGAAGGCTGGGCACGGTGTCCGACCTTGACGGCGCCTTGCTGCTGCTGTGCTCTGACGCCGGACGCTACATGACGGGCAGCACCATCGTCGTGGATGGCGGGCAGACGCTCAGCTGGATGTAGGCCCGGAGTTTCACACCCTTGCCGCTGCACGGTCTTACTTCGGCAGAGCGCAAGGCGCTGATTCAGGGTGAGCCGATGGCATCGCTACCACCTGGCTTGCGCCATGAGATATTCAGGCAAAGCGGGGTGAGACGATACCTGCATTCAGATTGGATAGCCGCCGCAGGTGAGCCCGCTTCACACTGGCTCTGTTGCGTGAAAGGATCCGTGCGTGTGAGTCTGGGTCATGGGGTTGGGGGCGATGGTGTATTCACTTACCTGCAACCGGGTTCATGGTTTGGTGAAGTGGCGCTCATTTCAAGTTCGGGACAGTCTCACGACTTCACCGCGCACGGGGACACAACGATCGTTGCATTGCCCGGGAGCGCCTTCAAGCAGCTTTTGCTGGCGCCGGAGTTTTCTTCGGCAGTTCTGCTGCTCCAGGCGAGTCAGGCCCAAGCCCTGTTTGACATCGTTGAAGATTGGCGGAGTTTGCAGTTGCGTCCACGGGTCGCAAAGCAGCTTGCGAGCCTGGCCGGCATCTGCAGCGGGGACCCGAGAGTGCCGCATCGCGATGATGCCTCGTATGTGGGGCTGACACAAGGAGAACTTGCCCGTGTGGTCGGTGCTTCAAGGCAGCGGGTCAATCATGTTCTCAAGGCCATGGAGCGTGAACGGCTGATCAATACGGGACACGAGGGCGTGCATATACGGGACCTTGAGGGGCTGAATGCGCTGTGGATGCGGGCACGTACCAGCCGAGAGGCGAGACCCGGCCGCCCGATACTCCCGATCGTCGCAACGATTGCCCGCTAGCGCGCATCCAGGAGGCAGTGATCAAGGTTGATCGGTCGTTGAGGCCGCAATTTGCGACCTCAAACGCCGGTATGGCGCGGCGAAATTCCGGAATGAGGGATGATCCATTCCCCATGAACCTGTCATCCCGCCTCCAAGCCCTGCTCAGCGCCCACCCGGTCACAGGCGCCACACTCGCCGTCATTCGCAACGGCGCCGTCGCAGAAGCCGCTGCCGCAGGCACCAAAGACGCTACCACCGTCGCCCCCGTCACCCCCCAAACCATCTTCGACGCCGTCTCCCTCAGCAAGCCCGTGGCCGCCTGGGCCGCGCTGCAGCTGGCTGACGCCGGCGTGCTGGACCTGGACGAGCCTGTCTGCAACTACGCCCGCCGCATCGTGCCGGACGACCCTTTGTCTGCCCTCATCACCGCCCGCCACCTGCTCACCCATACCCCCGGCCTGCAGAACACGCGCGATACCGACGAGCCATTGCGCATGTACTTCGCGCCCGGCGCCTGGGCCAGCTACTCCAGCATGGGGTTCATGTACCTGCAGGCGGCCATCGAGGCGCGCACGGGCGAGCCGTTCGAGGCGACGATGCAGCGCCTTGTGTTTGAGCCGCTGGGCATGGGCTCGTCCAGCTATGTGTGGCAGGAGCGCTTTGACGCCAACTTTGCGCGCCCCCACGACGATGGCAAACCGCTGGACAAGGCCCGCCCATCCGGCGCCTATGCCTCCTGGTCGCTGCAGACGACGGCGGGTGACTACGCCGCCTTTGTCGCGGCCGTGCTCAGGGGCGACGGGCTGAAGGCGTCAACATGGCGCGACTGGTTCGTGGTGCGCGGCCATGCTCCCAAGGGCGCTGCCGTTCACCTGGAGAGCACGCCGCCCGAGACAGAGGCCGATGTCGGCTGGGGTTTGGGCTGGGGCGTGGAGCCCAGCACGGGCTGCTTCTTCCAGTGGGGCAAGCGCGAGGGCGTGCGCTCCTTCGTCATGGGCAGCGTGGCGGAGCAGGCGGGGTTTGTGCTGCTGACCAACAGCATCACCGGGCTGCGGCTGGTGCGGGAACTGGCCGCAGAGGTGTTGCCGGGGGAGCATGCGGCGGTTGAGTGGCTGGGGTGTGTGACGGAGTAGAAACCAGCAGCGACTCTCCGGTCGTTTTCACCCGTAAGATGGCCCTCCAACGCAGGCGCGCGCATCAACGGGCGCCGCGCACAGGAGAGGCCATGAAGAAAAAACCAAAACCCGGTATAGCCATCACCCCCGCCAATGTCAGCGACGTGCCGCTGATCCTCGGATTCATCCGCGAGCTGGCCATTTATGAGAAGGCCGAACACGAGGTCGTGGCAGGCGAGGCAGAAATCCGCCGCACGCTCTTTGGCGAGAAGCCCCGCGCCCATGCGCTGATGTGCCGCGTCGATGGCGTGCCCTGCGGCTTTGCCGTGTACTTCTTCAACTACTCCACCTGGCAGGGCCGGCAGGGCCTGTACCTTGAAGATCTGTATGTGACCCCCAGCCACCGCCAGGCAGGCGCCGGCAAGGCCATGCTGCAGCACCTGGCGCGCATCGCCGTGGCCAATGACTGCGGCCGCTTTGAGTGGAGCGTGCTCGACTGGAACGAGCCAGCCATCCAGTTCTACAAGGGCCTTGGCGCGGTGGCCATGGATGAGTGGACGCGCTACCGCCTGGCAGGGCAGGCGCTGGCGGACTTTGCGGGTGGTGGCCCGGAGCCCCAACAG
>CAZFKW010000419.1:0-3321 GCA_964519795.1 uncultured Ramlibacter sp.
TTCGCCCGTGGCGGCCAGGTAGCCGTCCGGCCGCAGCAGTGCCCAGGCATGGCCGAAGACGTGACAGGCGCCCTGGAGGTGGCCCTTGGGGTCGCGGACATGCTCGCTGGCTTGCGGCCGGCCTTCGGCGCCCAGGACCTGGACACAGCGCACCGGCGCGCTGCGGCTGAGCATCTGGAGGCGTTGCTGCGCGGCGCCAGAAATGTCGCCAAACACCAGCACCAGCAGGCGGCCGTCAGCCCACTGCAGCAGTTCATTCACGACGCCGCCAGAATTGTCTGCCCACAGGAAGGCGACGTTCTGCACCGACAGGCCGCTGGAGGCCACCGGACGCTTGTCGCTGCCGGTGGGTCCGGGCCCCTGGCTGCGGTAGCTGCAGGCACTGGAGCGGGTGTAGGGGTTGGCCACGGCCATGCGGCCGGTGTTGACCAGCTGGCGGGCGAACAGGTGCTCCTTCGCCAGGCCGAGGGCGGCAGTGCGGAACACACGCTCAATGCCATCAGCCGGGCGCAGGAAGCGCGCCGTACGGTTGGTGACCTGTACGTTCTGCTTTGCCGCCTCGTGCCGCTCCTCGTGGTAGCTGTCCAGCAAATTGACTGCGGCGTAGCCCTTGATGACGGCCGCGAGCTTCCAGGCCAGGTTGTCGGCATCGGCAATGCCGGTGTTGCCGCCGCGTGCGCCGAACGGGCTCACCACCTTGGCCGAGTCACCCATGAAGAACACGCGGCCGTGACGCATGTGGTCGATGCATTCGCTCTTGTAAGCGTAGGGGCCGACCCAGACGATCTCCACGCCCACGTCCTTGCCGAACTGCCGCTCCAGCCGCTCGCGCACCACGTCTTCGCGGCTCACAAAGGCGGGGTCCGCATCGGGCGCCATCTGGTAGTCGATCCGCCAGACATCGTCGCCCATGAGGTGCTGCCAGACGGCGCGGTTCTCGTTGAATGGGGCTTCCACCCAGGTGTGGCGCTCGGTGGGCGGGCGCCTGGTGAAGCGAACATCGGCAATGCACCAGCGATCGTCACCCTTCCTTGCGGTCACGCTGGCAGCGCACCATTTGCGGAAGGGGCTGTGCGAGCCTGTGGCGTCCACCACATGGTCGGCGTGCAGCTGGTAGTTGCCTGCCGGCGTATCGACAGTCAGCGTCGCGCAGTCATCGTTCTGCTCGAACGCCGTGATGCGGTTCTGCCAGCGCAGGTCCACGCAACCCAGGGCCATGATGCGGTCCACCAGGAAGGCCTCAATGTAGAACTGCTGGATGTTGATGAACGGCGGCTGGGTGGACAGGTTGTAGCCGCTTTGCTGGCGCAGGTCGAACGAGTAGACCTCGTCGCTGCCTGCAAAGGTCCGGCCCACACTCCACTGGATGCCCTTGGCGGCAATCGCGTCGTACACGCCCAGGCGGTGGAAGATCTCCAGCGACTTCTGGGTGTAGCAGATGCCGCGTGACGACGCGCCCTTCACGCCGACCGTGTTGTCTTCATCCAGCAGCACTGCCTCGATACCGTAGCGCGCCAACGCGCAGGCCAGCGTGAGCCCGGTGATGCCGCCGCCGGCAATCACGACGGGATAGCGTGTGACCTTGCCCGCCTTGATGTCGGGCGGTTCGACAAACGGGTACTCGGGCAGCACGTACCCGCTGCCCTGGGTGAACTGGTAGTTGTTGGTGAAGGCGGTCTGGGTGTAGCTGGCGGGCATGTTGTGTCTCGTATGGGTTGTCATCCCGGACTATTCCTTGTCATGCCGGACTTGATCCGGCATCCATGTCGGCGTGCCAACGTGGATCCCGGATCGAGTCCGGGATGACATTTTTAGTTCTTCACGAACTCCGGCCTGTCATTTTGCTGCGGCTTGAGCGCCTCTGCCGCCTTGCCTTCCGCACGGTCCTTGCGCCATTGCTCCTTGCGCTTCGTCCACTCGGCCAGCCGCGCATGGGCTGTCTTGCTTTCTTCCATCATCTCGAACTCGTCGGCCAGCTGGGCCGTCAGTTCCAGGCGCACGCCGTTGGGGTCGAAGAAATAGATGCTCTTGAAGATGTGGTGGTCGGTCACGCCGAGCACCTCAATGCCGCCGGCCAGCAGGCGGGCCTTCATGTCCTCCAGGTCCTGCACGGTGTTCACCCGGAACGAGATGTGGTTGACCCACAGCGGCGTGTTGGGCGACGGCAGGGCGGCTTCGTCGTTGCCCAGGTCAAAGAACGCAATGAACGAGCCGTCCTGCAGGCGGAAGAAGAAGTGGGTGTATGGGCAGTACTCGCCCGTGCTGGGCACATAGTCGCTCTGGATGATGTGGTACAGCGGCAGGCCCAGGATGTCTTCATAGAAATGCCGGGTCTCCTCCGCATCCTTCGCCCGGTAGGCGTAGTGGTGCAACTGCTGGATCTGCGCCGGCGCGGGAAGGATGGCCGGAGCAGGTGTGGAAGCCTTGACGGGGTCTTTCAATACGGCGGACATGAATGGTCTCCTGTGCAGTGGCGGGCACTTGAAGATGATGCGCCCGGAAATTTCACTATTCGTAATGCATTTACTATAACGTAATTAGTTCCTGCAACCAACCGGGGCATGAATGTTGAATTGAGAATCGTTATCAATACTATCGCCGCCATAGCGGCAGGCAATAGTGGATATTGAATCGTCCAATTAGACGAACGGCACTAACCGGGCTATGGTTGTCGGGTCTTTGGCTATTTTTGTTCAAGGCATTTGTTCAACCCACGAAGGAGATTTCCATGGCAGCACTCAAAGGCTCCAAGACGGAAGAGAACTTGAAAGCCGCATTCGCAGGCGAGTCCCAGGCCAACCGCCGTTACCTGTATTTCGCAAACAAGGCCGATATTGAAGGCCAGAACGACGTGGCAGCGCTGTTCCGCTCCACCGCTGAAGGCGAAACCGGCCATGCCCACGGTCACCTTGAGTGGCTCGAGCAGTGCGGCGACCCGGCCACAGGCCTGCCCATCGGCCCGACCCGCGACAACCTGAAGGCCGCCGTTGCCGGCGAAACCCACGAGTACACCGACATGTACCCGGGCATGGCCAAGACGGCACGCGACGAAGGCCATGACGAAGTGGCTGACTGGTTCGAGACCCTGGCCAAGGCCGAGCGCTCGCATGCCAACCGCTACGCAAAGGCGCTGGCTGAACTGGTGGATTGAGCCAGTCTCTGTCATGCCGGGCTTGAGTAGCCCGCCCCGGACTTGATCCGGGGGCATCCATGGCGGCATGCGAAAACGCTTCGTCAGACCGCCATGGATTGCGGGTCCAGCCCGCAATGACATCCCTTTTTGACCCCACCCACGAGACAAGAACATGGCAGAACGCGAAG
>CAZFKW010000420.1:0-3315 GCA_964519795.1 uncultured Ramlibacter sp.
CTTTCATCACCCAGCGCTTTGATTCCAGGCGCAAAGTGGCAAAAATCGGCTCGCCCCTGCTGGTGGTGCACGGCGGCAACGACAGGCTGATCAAGCCCGAACTGGGACGCAAGCTGTATGAGGCGGCGACCGGCAGGAAGGCTTTCGTGCTGGTTGAGGGCGGCTCGCACCACAACACCAATTCCGTCGGCCAGGCCCAGTACCGCAGCGCCATCGCCGAACTCTTCAGCCTGAAATAGGACGCCCCCTGGCTGCCCTTCGAGCCGTCCGGGCCTGCTCAAGCAGACTCGGAGCCGCGGCTTCCAGGAAGAGTCGTTTCTCACCGATGCCTGATCTGCTAACCTCAAGCGCGATGCCCGCCTTGCCGCAAGTCCTGCCCCCCACCCCTTCCATGTCCACCGGCCTTGTCGTGCTGGTGCTCTCGCTGCTGCTCGGCATCCAGCCGGTCACCACCGATCTCTACCTGCCTGCCCTGCCCGCGCTGACTGAAGGTTTTGGTGCCAGCATGGCCCAGGCTCAGCTGACGCTCACTGCGCTGCTGCTGTCATTCGGCATTTCCCAGCTGTTCTGGGGGCCGCTGTCTGACCGGTTTGGCCGGCGCCCGATCCTGCTGTGGGGCCTGGCGGCCTACACGCTGGCCGCAGTCGGCTCGGCGTTGGCGCCGACCATGGCCACGCTGATCATCTGGCGCACGGTGCAGGGCGCGGCCATGGGCGCTGCAGTCATGTGTGCCCGCGCCATCGTGCGTGACCTCTACAAGCCCATTGATGCCGCGCGTGCCATGTCGCGCGGGCTGACGGGCCTGGGCATCATCGCCTGCAGCGGACCGCTGCTTGGCGGCCTGCTTTCAGACCTGGCCGGCTGGCGCGTGGCGCTGGCGGCCCCGGCGGTCTTCGGTGCGGTCACGCTGGGCCTGATCGCAGTGCGCATGCAGGAGACCGCACCTGCGCCGGCCCCGAAGGCCTTGAGGCCCGCAACCATGGCGCGCACCTGGTGGTCCATCGTCCGCAGCCCGACCTTCCTGGCGTTCTCGTCGCTGTCAGCGGCATCTTATGGCGGCCTCTTCACCTTCCTGGCTGCGTCGTCATTTGTCTTTATCGGTGTACTGGGCATCAGCAAGACGCAGTATGGGCTGGTGATGTTTTCCGTGTCGGTCGTCTATGTGTTGTCCACCATTCTGTGCCGCCGCCTGTTGCCGCGCTTCGGCCTGCGGCGGACCGTGGCCATTGCCGGCGGGTTGACGCTGTCAGGCGGCGCGCTGATGGCGGCGCTGGCCCACGGGGGCGTACAGCACCCGATGGCGCTGGCCGTGCCCTTCTACCTGTTCATGATGGGGCACGGCGTGCACCAGCCCTGCAGCCAGAGCGGCGCCGTTGGGCCCTTCCCGCATGCAGCGGGCACGGCATCGGCCATCAACGGATTCCTGATGATGGTGATGGCCTTCGCCATGGGGGGCTGGCTCGGGTCGCACATGGACGGCACCGTTTTCCCGATGGTCAACGGCATCCTGTTCTGGAGCGTGCTGATCTCCCTGTCCGCATGGACGCTGGTGCAGCGTTTTGGCGAGCCCCGGAAGGGCTGACATGCAGGCCAAGGCAATTGCACTTGCAGGTCCGACCGCTTCAGGCAAGACAGCAGCGGCCATGGCCATTGCGCAGCGTTTTCCCGTCGAGATCATCAGCGTGGACTCGGCGCTGGTGTACCGCGGCATGGACATTGGCACCGCGAAGCCCTCCGTAGCCGAGCAGGCGGCCGTACCACACCATCTCATTGACATACGCGACCCGCTGCAGGCATACAGTGCGGCCGGGTTCGTCACGGACGCACGCCGCCTCGTCGGCGAGATCAATGCACGCGGGCGGCTTGCCCTGCTGACGGGTGGCACGATGCTGTATTTCAAGGCGCTGTTTGAAGGCATTGATGACATGCCCAGGGCCAATGCGGCGATTCGCAGCGAACTGGAACTGCAAGCGCGCAGCAAAGGCTGGCCGGCCCTGCATGCGGAGCTGGCTCGGGTGGACCCGGTCACCGCCGCGCGCCTGGCGCCGGCGGACTCGCAGCGCATCCAGCGCGCGCTGGAAGTGTTTCTGGTATCAGGCCGGGCGCTTTCATCCTTTCATACGGTCCGGCAGCCGCCGGCCGAAGCCTTGATGCCCCTGATTTCCCTTGAACCTGCAAACCGCACCTGGCTGCACGAGCGGATCGCCCTGCGCTTTGACGCCATGCTCGCTGCAGGCCTGCTCGATGAGGTCAGGGCATTGCGGGCACGCGGCGACCTCAGGCCCGACCTGCCTTCCATGCGCTGCGTGGGCTACCGCCAGGCCTGGGAAGCCCTGGACGGCACAGCGCCCATGGACGAGTTGCGTGACAGGGGGATCCAGGCCACACGGCAGCTTGCCAAGCGCCAGATGACCTGGCTGCGCTCGATGCCGCAGCGCCGGGTGGTGGCCTGCGATGCGCCTGATGCGCTGGTGCAGGTCATGGGTCTGGTGGAGCATCTCGCATGACGCTGAAGCTTGCAAACCTCACCAAGCGTTATGGAAGTGTTGCCGTGTTCGCGAGAGTCTCGCTGGAAGTTGCACGTGGCGAGTTCGTCGCCATCGTCGGCGAGTCGGGCGTTGGCAAGTCCACGCTGCTCAACTGCATGGCAGGCCTTGACGATTGGGACGAAGGCTCGGTCGAACTTGACGGGATTGACCTGGGCCGCCAGACAGAGGCCCAGCGCGCCGTGCTGCGCCGCGCGCACATCGGCTTTGTCTTCCAGGCCTTCCATGTGCTGCCGCACCTGGACGTCGCGCAGAACGTGGCCTTGCCACTGATGCTGCAGGGCATCCACGATGATGCGCGGGTTCAAGCCATGCTTGAATCGGTGGGCCTGCAGGGACTGGGCCCGCGCCTGCCGCAGCAACTCTCGGGTGGCCAGCTGCAGCGGGTCGCGATTGCCCGTGCGCTGATCCACCGCCCGTCCCTGCTGCTGGCGGACGAGCCCACCGGCAATCTCGACCCGGCCACCGCAGCCCGGGTCATGGATGTACTGATCGGGCAGACGCGCCAGCAAGCCGCATCGCTGGTGCTGGTCACGCATTCGGAGGCGGCGGCCGAGCGGGCAGACAGGCGCCTGCACCTCAGCGCTGACGGTATTTCAGGCTGAACGCGGGTACCAGTACGCGTAGTCCCACACCGGGGCAAAGCCACGCCGCAGGTACAGCGCCTGCGCGCCCGTGTTCCCTGCCTCGACCTGCAGGAAGGCACGGCTGATCGCGCGCGCTCCAGCCTCCCGGGCGATGGCGCTCAGGATGCTCCCGGCCATGCCTT
>CAZFKW010000421.1:0-2089 GCA_964519795.1 uncultured Ramlibacter sp.
GACCTTGACGGCATCGGCCCCCGCCTCGGCCAGCGCCAGGGCCGCCGCGCCAGTGGCGATATTGCCGCCAATCACGTCAACGCCTGGGTAGTTCTGCTTGACCCAGCGCACGCGCTCGATCACCCCCTTGCTGTGGCCATGGGCCGTGTCCACCACCAGCGCGTCCACGCCGGCCTTCACCAGCAGTTCCACGCGTTCCTCGGTGCCCTCGCCCACACCCACCGCCGCACCCACGCGCAGACGGCCTCGCGCGTCGCGCGCTGCATTGGGGAAACTAGTCTGTTTGGTGATGTCCTTGACGGTGATCAGTCCCTTGAGCTCAAAGCCGTTGTTGATGACCAGCACCCGCTCCAGGCGGTGCTTGTTGAGCAGGCTCTTGGCATCGTCGAGCGAGGCAGTTTCTGGCACCGTCACCAGTCGCTCACGCGGTGTCATGATGGCACTGACCGGGAGATCCATCCGGGTTTCAAAGCGCAGGTCGCGGCCGGTCACGATACCCACGACCTTGCCGCCGTCCACCACCGGGAAGCCGGAAATTCCGAGTTGCTCGCTCATGGCGATCACCTGGCGTACGGAATGACTCGGGGTAATGATCACCGGGTCACGCAGGACGCCGGATTCGTAGCGCTTGACCCTGCTGACCTGCGCCGCCTGCTCTGCGGGCGTGAGGTTCTTGTGCACGATGCCGATGCCGCCTTCCTGCGCAATGGCTATGGCCAGGCGTGCTTCCGTGACCGTGTCCATGGCGGCGGACACCAGGGGCAGGTTCAGGGTGATGTTTCGGGAGAGTCGGGTCGCAAGGGACGTGTCCTTGGGAAGGACCTGGGAGAACGCCGGCACCAGCAACACATCGTCGAAGGTGAGCGCTTTTCCTAAAAGGCGCATGTGAAAGCTCCAAAAAACGGATTGTACCCGTGTGTGACTGGTAGTTACCCTGAAAGGCGTGGATGCCAATTCCGTGACTGAATTTGCCAAATCCGGAGTAACAGATTGGGAAATCTGACGCAGCAGCGCTAAACTGCCGGACATGAAGTTGTCCCGCTCCATCCTGTTCCTGCTTGCCTGCACGCTGTCGCTGGCTGCGGCCGCCCAATGGCAATGGGTCGACAAAACAGGCCGCAAGGTCTACAGCGACAGGCCGCCGCCAGCGGACATTCCCGAAAAAAGCATCCTGAAGCAACCCTCAGGTCCACGCAGCACGCCTGTGGCAGCACCTGCTGCGCCTGTGGCCGGAGCCAGTGCTGCTGCGGGGGCGGCCTCGGCTGCAGTCAGGGCTGCGGCGAGCGCGCCGAAGCTGACTGGCAAGGACGCCGAACTCGAGGCCAGAAAGAAGCAGGCCGAGCAGGAAGAGGCCGCCAAAAAGAAGGCCGCCGAAGACAAGCTCGCCGCCGATCGTGCCCAGAACTGCGAGCGCGCCAAAGGCAATCTGAAGATGCTGCAGTCCGGCAGGCGGATGCAACAGACCAACGCCAAGGGCGAGCCCGAAATCATGACGGATGAAACCCGAGCCGCAGAAACAAAGCGCACCCAGGAGATCATCAACCAGGACTGCGGCGTCAGCACCAGCAACCGCTGACCTGGCGTAAACGGTCAGTAGCCGGCCTTCGCACCGGCTCTTTTCCTGGCGAAGAGTCCTGCGCTTCGGGCGCCCTGCTTCTGGAAGCGTGCCCGCCGCGCGATCTTCGGGTCGACCAGCAAGGGCCGGTGAATTTCTACCCTGTCCCCTTCCCTCAGCAGTTGCTCCGGCACGGCGGTGCGCCCCCAGACACTCACTGCCACCATGCCTGCGGCCCCGGCCAGCAACCCACTGGCGTCCAGGGCCTGCTGCACGGTGGCCGGCGCATCAATAACTACCGCCTTCTCCAGAACCTGCCGGGGCCCTGGTGACCACAGCACGCTGACGTGAAGGCGTGCATCAGGCATAGACCTGCTCCGCCCGCTTGACGAATGCATCCACCAGGTTGCCCGCGATCTTGTCGAATACGGGCCCCACGAGTGCGCCGAGCGCAGCATTGTCAAAGCTGTAGTTGAGGTCCAGCTCAACGCGGCAGGCACGCTGGCTGGCGTCGCCCACGGGAATGAACTCCCA
>CAZFKW010000421.1:2099-3263 GCA_964519795.1 uncultured Ramlibacter sp.
AACTCCCAGTCGCCGTCAAGGCTGGAAAACGGCCCGTCCACCAGCTTGAGCGACACCTTGCTATCCTGCACGTGCGTGTTGCGTGTGGTGAACGTCTGGCGGATGCCGCCAAACGAGATGCCAACCTTCGCCGTCATGCCGTCAGCCTCGCGTGATTCAACACCAGCCTGGTCACACCATGGCAGGAATTCGGGGTATTTTTCGATATCGGTCACCAGCGCGAACATCTCTGCGGCGCTGTACCAGATAAGGACTGACTTGTGGACTGTTTTCATGAAGCGGCGGGTGCAGGGCCTAAAATCGCCCCTCGGCCGGAAGGTCCCGGCAATCACGACCCTGCCTCATGATTGTATTGAGGACCTTAGCCCCCAACTGACAGCATGGCCAAAAAACCCGAAACCGCAACGCGCATTGCCGACAACAAGAAGGCTGCCTACAACTATTTCTTCGAAGAACGCTTCGAGGCCGGCATGGTGCTGGAAGGCTGGGAAGTCAAGGCGTTGCGCGAGGGCAAGGTCCAGCTGACTGACGGCTATGTGGTTGTGCGCAACGGCGAGCTGTTCCTGATCGGCTGCCAGGTCAACCCGCTGCGTACCGCCTCGTCCCACATCAGCCCTGACAGCGTACGCACCAAGAAGCTGCTGTTGCACAAGGATCAGATCAAGCGGCTGATCGGCAAGGTTGAGCAGAAAGGGTACACGCTGGTGCCCATCAACCTGCACTGGATGTCGGGCAAGATAAAGTGCGAGATAGCACTGGCCAAAGGCAAGGCGGAGCACGACAAGCGGGACACCATCAAGGACCGTGAAGGCAAGCGCGAGGTTGAACGCGCCATGAAGAGCCGCAACCGCTGAAGCAGGTCGGGCGAGACAGAGCCATGCCTGAACCGCAGCGCTGCACCGCAGCCCGCGGGCGCAGACACTTACCGGAGCCCGCGCAACGGATGCTTGTCCGCAGTCCAGGGGCTTTCAAAGAAGGCATCCACCATGCCAGGCGTCACGGCTTCGATGCGCTCCGGATTCCACTGCGGATTGTGGTCCTTGTCCACGGCCAGCGCCCTGATGCCTTCCACGGTTTCACTGGCCGCGCCGGGCCGCAGGTGAAAGCAGCGGTGCACCAGGTCGCGCTCCATCCGCAGGTCTTCAGCAAGGCTCATGCGGCGGG
>CAZFKW010000422.1:0-3254 GCA_964519795.1 uncultured Ramlibacter sp.
GACGAACAAGGAGTACTCACATGCCTCGCGTCAAACGTGGTGTAACGGCTCGCGCCCGCCACAAAAAAGTTCTCGCCCTTGCCAAGGGTTTCCGCGGCCGCCGCGGCAATGTTTTCCGGATCGCCAAAGAAGCGGTCATGAAGGCCGGGCAGTATGCCTACCGTGACCGCCGTACCAAGAAGCGCGTATTCCGCCAGTTGTGGATCGCCCGTATCAATGCCGCAGCGCGTGAATGCGGCCTCACCTACAGCCAGTTCGCCAATGGCCTGAAAAAGGCCGGCATCGAAGTGGACCGCAAAGTCCTCGCCGACATCGCCGTGCACGACAAGGCTGCATTTGGCAGCATCGTGGAGCAAGTCAAGGCCAAGCTGGCTGCTTGATTGTCACGATGCCCCGTTGCTCCTGCGGAGCAGCGGGATCTCAAGCAAACAGAAGGGCTGAGGCTTGCAAGAGCTTCAGCCCTTTCATTTTTCAGCTGAATGTATGAACGAGATGGATTCCCTGGTTGACAGCGCCAAAGCCGCATTCGCGCAGGCGGGCGCGCCGGCCGAGCTTGAAAACGCCAAGGCGCTGTTCATTGGCAAGTCCGGCCGCATCACCGAGATGATGAAGGGCATGGGCGCCCTCAGTGTGGACGAAAAAAAGTCACGCGGCGCCGCCATCAACCTGGCCAAGCAGGCCATCGAAGCAGCCCTCGCGGCGCGCCGCCAGGAACTGGCCGACGCCGAACTGCAGGCCCAGCTCAAGGCCGAGGCTCTTGACGTCACGTTGCCAGGCCGCCAGGGCGGGCAGGGCGGTCTGCACCCGGTGTCGCTGACGCTCGAGCGCATCGAGGGCATTTTCGGCTCCATGGGTTTTGATGTGGCAGAGGGCCCCGAGATCGAGACCGACTGGTTCAACTTCACCGCCCTCAACACGCCCGAAGACCATCCTGCACGCTCCATGCACGATACCTTCTATGTGGAAGGCGGCTACCTGCTGCGCACGCACACCAGCCCGATGCAGATCCGCCATGCCGTGCAGCATGTCAAGAAGCACCGCGCACTGATTGATGCCGGTGGCGCCATGCCCGAGATCCGCGTTATCGCCCCTGGCCGTACCTACCGCGTGGACAGCGATGCCACGCATTCGCCGATGTTCCACCAGTGTGAAGGCCTGTGGGTGGGCGAGAACGTGAGCTTCAAGGACCTGAAGGTCGTGTTCACCGATTTCTGCCGGACTTTTTTCGAGTCTGATGATCTGGTTCTGCGCTTCCGTCCGAGCTTTTTCCCGTTCACCGAGCCCAGTGCCGAGATTGACATCCAGTTCCAGAAGGGCCCGCTGTCGGGCCGCTGGCTGGAAGTCGCCGGTTCTGGCCAGGTCCATCCGAATGTCATCCGCAACATGGGCCTGGACCCGGAGAAATACATCGGCTTCGCCTTCGGCATGGGTCCGGACCGCCTCACCATGCTGCGTTACGACGTGAATGACCTGCGCCTGTTCTTTGACGGGGACATCCGTTTCCTGACCCAGTTCCGGTAATCCGTCTCCAGCAACCCGAGAGAACAAGAACATGCAATTCCCGGAATCCTGGCTGCGCGAATTCTGCAACCCGCCGCTCAGCACCCAAGAACTCGCCGACACGCTGACAATGGCCGGCCTCGAGGTCGAAGACCTGAAGCCTGTCGCACCGCCGTTCACGAAGATTGTCGTGGGCTTGATCACTGAGGCCGTGCAGCACCCCAATGCCGACCGGCTGCGGGTTTGCAAAGTCGATGCAGGGCAGGGTGAACTGCTCGACATCGTTTGCGGCGCGCCCAATGCCCGCGTGGGCATCAAGGTGCCCTGCGCCCTGGTGGGGGCTGTCCTGCCTCCGGGCGATGACGGCAAGCCCTTCGAGATCAAGGTCGGCAAGCTGCGCGGCGTCGAAAGCCAGGGCATGCTGTGCTCTGCTCGCGAGCTCAAGCTCTCTGATGACCATGGCGGCCTGCTGGAACTGCCAGACGATGCGCAGGTCGGGCGCAACATCCGTGATCAGCTTGCGCTGGATGACACGTTGTTCACGCTCAAGCTCACCCCCAACCTGGCCCATTGCCTGAGCGTGTACGGCATTGCCCGTGAGTTGTCGGCATTGACGGGCACGCCGCTCAACGTGCCGGCCTTCCCCTCAGTCGTCACAAGCCATGCGGACAGGCTGCCGGTCAAGGTCAGTGCGCCTGACCTGTGCGGCCGTTTCTCCGGGCGCATTGTGCGCAACGTCAACACAAGGGCCACCACTCCGCAGTGGATGGTTGACCGCCTCGCGCGCTGCGGCCAGCGCAGCGTGACGGCGCTGGTGGACATCTCCAACTACGTGATGTTCGAGTTCGGCCGGCCGTCGCACATATTTGACCTGGACAAGATCCACGGCGGACTCGACGTTCGCTGGGGCAAGCCCGGCGAGCAACTCAAGCTGCTCAACGGGAACACAGTGACGGTGGATGAGGCGGTTGGCGTGATTGCCGATGATGCCCAGGTCGAATCGCTCGCCGGCATCATGGGCGGTGACGCGACAGCCGTGTCCGATGACACGAAGCATGTTTACGTTGAAGCCGCCTTCTGGTGGCCCCGGTCCATAGCCGGGCGCTCCCGCCGATACAACTTTTCCACGGACGCCGGGCACCGCTTCGAGCGTGGTGTTGATCCGAGCCTGACAGTTGAACACATCGAGCGGATCACTCAGCTCATCCTCGACATCTGCGGCGGCGAGGCCGGCCCGGTTGACGATGCCAAGGTGAATCTGCCCGAAGCCAGGCCCGTGACGCTGCGGGTCGCCCGGGCCGCCAAGGTCATTGGTATGCCACTTACGCAGGCACAATGCGCCGGCGCACTGACGCGGCTGGACTTGCCTGTGACCGAGGGCGACGGCACGCTCACCGTGACGCCGCCACCGTACCGCTTTGACATCCAGATCGAGGAAGACCTGATCGAGGAAGTCGCCCGGATGGTGGGCTACAACAACCTGCCCACGACGCCGCCGCTGGCCCCGATCACCGCCAAATTGAGGCCCGAGTCACGCCGCAGCCCGTTCGCGGTACGCCGTGCGCTGGCCGGCATGGGCTACCAGGAAACCATCAACTTCAGCTTCGTCGAGGAGCGTTGGGAGGCGGAGCTCGCCGGCAATGCCAACCCGGTCAGGCTGCTCAATCCGATTGCCAGCCAGATGAGCGTGATGCGCTCCTCACTGATCGGCTCGCTGCTGCAGGTTGTCAGGTTCAACACCGACCGCAAGGCCG
>CAZFKW010000423.1:0-3229 GCA_964519795.1 uncultured Ramlibacter sp.
GGCCACTACTCGGTGGCCGGCGAGTTCGTCTATGACCACCCCTTCCAGTGGGGCAGCAAGCGCACCGGGCCCGACCTGCACCGCGTGGGCGGCAAGTACAGCGACGAATGGCAGCGCATCCACCTGAACAATCCCCGCGACGTGGTGCCCGAGTCCAACATGCCTGCCTACCCCTGGCTGGAGAAGACGGCGCTGGATCCGAAGCAGTCCGCCGCCCACATGACGGCGCTGCGCCGGGTTGGTGTGCCGTATACCGACGAGCAGATCGCAGGAGCTGCCGCTGCGGTTGCCGGCAAGACCGAGATGGACGCAATGATTGCGTACCTGCAATCCCTTGGCCTGGCGCTCAAGTAACAAAGGAGAAACAGACATGGACGTCACCACCCTGCGCATCGGCGCAACCATCGCATGTTTCATCACATTTCTGGGCATCATGGTCTGGACCTTCATGCGCAGCAACCGCAAGCGCTTTGAAGAGGCCGCCCAGCTGCCGTTCGAGCAGGACTGAACAGGACCCATCATGAGTGACTTCACAAGCAATTTCTGGTCGGTCTATGTGGCCGCCATCACCATCCTCGGCATCGTGGCCTGCGCCTTGCTGCTGTGGATCACGGGGCGCAAGAAGATCGTGGTGCGTGCCGACAACACCACCGGCCACGTCTGGGACGAGGACCTGCGCGAGGCCAACAACCCTCTGCCGCGCTGGTGGGTGTGGCTGTTCGTCCTGACCATCATCTACAGCGTTGGCTACCTTGTGGTGTACCCGGGCCTGGGCAGCTATGCCGGCAAGTTTGGCTGGAGCACACAGGCTGAATACACCCAGGAGGTGGCCGCCGCCAACAAGGCGCTGGAGCCCCTGTATGCGCGCTTTGCCGGCATGCCGCCGGAGCAGCTTGCGGCCGACGCCCAGGCCATGGGCATCGGCGAGCGGCTGTTCATGAACAACTGCGCGCAGTGCCACGGATCTGACGCCCGCGGCAGCAAGGGTTTCCCCAACCTGGCTGACGGCGACTGGATGTATGGCGGTGCGCCCGACAAGATCGCAGAGACCGTGCTCAAGGGCCGCACCGGCGTGATGCCGCCGATGGCAGCAGCCGTCGGTACGCCGGATGACGTGAAGAACGTGGCCCAGTATGTCCTCAGCCTGTCCGGCAGCCCGCATGACTCCCTGCGCGCGCAGCTGGGCAAGTCCAAGTTCACTGCCTGCGCTGCCTGCCACGGAGCGGACGGCAAGGGCAACCAGGCCATCGGCGCGCCCAATCTGGCGGACGACATCTGGCTCCATGGCTGGGGCGAGCAGGCCATCGTCAACATGATCAACGTCGGCAAGACCAACCAGATGCCGGCCCAGGAAGGCAAGCTGACCGAAGGCCAGATCAAGGTCCTTGCCTCCTACGTCTGGGGCCTGTCCAACAAGCCCGCTGCTGCCCGGCCCTGACCATGAAAAGCTCCCGCAGCCGCGGGCGCGTCCCTGCAACCTGATTGCCCCAAATGTCCGCATCTCCTTCTGCACCTGAAACCCCGCCAGCGCCCCGGCGCATCATCCCGATCATCGCGGTCGAGGGTGGCGCGGATTCAGCGGCAGCAGGCACCCCGCCCGCCGAAGACGCGGGAGTCAAGACGGTCTCGCTCTACGAGGCGGGCAAGACCATTTATGCGCGTTCAATAGACGGCCTGTTCTCACGCTGGCGCTGGGCGCTGGTGTTCCTGACCCAACTGGTGTTCTACGGGCTGCCCTGGCTGGAATGGGGCCAGCGCCAGGCGGTGCTGTTTGACCTGGGCGCGCGGCGGTTCTATATCTTCGGCCTTGTGCTGTACCCGCAGGATTTCATTTACCTCACGGGCCTGCTCGTCATTTCGGCGTTGTCGCTGTTCCTGTTTACGGCGGTGGCCGGGCGGCTGTGGTGCGGCTATGCCTGCCCGCAGACGGTCTACACCGAGATGTTCATGTGGATCGAGCGCAAGGTCGAGGGTGAGCGCGGCGCACGCATGAAGCTGGACAAGTCACCCATGTCCATGGAAAAGCTGGGCAAGAAATGGCTCAAGCATTTCCTGTGGATCAGCGTTGCGCTGTGGACGGGCTTCAGCTTCGTGGGCTATTTCACCCCGATCCGGGAGCTGTCGATGGAGTTCGTGCAGATGCGCATGAGTTCGTGGGAGACGTTCTGGGTATTTTTCTATGGCTTTGCCACCTATGGCAATGCCGGCTTCATGCGCGAGCAGGTCTGCAAGTACATGTGCCCCTATGCGCGCTTCCAGAGCGCCATGTTCGACCAGGACACCCTGATCGTGGGCTACGACGCCCTGCGTGGCGAGCCGCGCGGCACCCGTGGCCGCAAGGACGACTTCAAGGCCAGGGGCCTGGGCGCCTGCGTGGACTGCAACTTGTGCGTGCAGGTCTGCCCCACCGGCATCGACATACGCAATGGCCTGCAATATGAGTGCATCGGCTGCGGCGCCTGCATTGACGCCTGCGACACCGTCATGGACAAGATGCAGTACCCGCGCGGGCTGATCCGCTACTCCACGCAGAATGCGCTGTCCGGCAAGTTCACCAGCGGTCAGATGCTGCGCCACCTGCTGCGCCCGCGCGTGCTGATCTATTCGGCATTGCTGCTGGCTGTCTGCACGGCCGTACTGGGAAGCCTGGTCATGCGCACGCCGCTGAAGGTGGACGTTGTGCGCGACCGTGCAGCACTGTCGCGCATTGTGGCCGGAGGGCAGCTGGAAAACGTGTACCGGCTGCAGGTCATGAATGCGACCGAGGCGACGCAGAACTACACCATCACCGTCAGCGGGCTCCCTGGCATCACCATTGCGCCTGCCGAGGCGCTTGAGGTCGGGCCTGCGCAGTCGCGCTGGGTGGCTGTCCGCGTGCAGATCCCGTATGGCTCGGCCGCGCCCGGGTCACACGAGATCCACTTCACCATTGACGCCGCCGGCAGCGATGCCCGCGTGGACGAGAAGTCCGTATTCCTGGTACCCCGATGAAACCCGAGGAGACAAACATGACCGATCCTGAACCCAAACCCTGGTGGCGCTACGGCTATGTGTGGTTCATCATTGCCGGCCCGCTGGCCGTGGTGTTTGCCGGCGTGGCCACGGCATGGATCGCGGTCAACAATGCCGACCCTGTCGTGGCGCAGGACTACTACCGCCGCGGCATCGAGATCAACAAGGCCCTTGCGGCAGAGAAGGCGCTCATGCCTGCCATGCAGGGGCGCAACCA